>NZ_JAHLKN010000027.1:0-134237 GCF_021498065.1 Mycetohabitans sp. B3
AAAGCACGAGCGGCTTGGACGGCATCGCTGGGTAGTCGAGCGCACGCACGCCTGGTTTGCCGGTTTTGGTAAGCTGCGCATCCGCTTTGAGCGGCGTCTGGACATTCATATCGCCTTGCTCCGCTTGGCCGCTGCCATTATCTGTTCACGCTTCGTGGACGACTTGTGTTAGCGACTCTTAGTCAGACTGCAACCAAGTTGACTATGCCGGAGAACGAACTTATTACACCGGAAAGCAAATCCATTAAGTCGTTTACTTAAGTTCCGCCACATCCTACCCTCAACGACAATCGGGGCGGAGCTGGGACAAAAAAGTCGCCTCAAACTGGTACGGTCGCGGTAAATAGCACGACCATTACCCCGCCCAAACGAAAATAATTGCTTGCTCATTTTCAAGCCTACTCGTCGCGCGACGCGGCGCAACTTCGTGGCTCCGGTCCGTCTGATACGGAACTGCAGCAAGCCAACGCGGCCATACCGTCACGTCCATCGAAGTCAGCAAAAAGACCGCCCATCCCAACTTTCCGTCCTACCAAAGGCAACATTTCATCGAAGCAAACCACTCAGGCAGCACCGCCCCGTCCACGGAAATCAAATAAAAGACCCTCGCAAATAATCCTACTCGCCACCGATAAAATGAAGATAGCGTCTTTGCGCGAAGAGACCTTGATCATCGAAGGGCTGAAAACGGCGAAAGAAACGGGGCGTTGGTTACATGTCGATCCTGAAATCACACTTCATCAACAGGCCTAAGCAAATCGGATAAAGGTTCCGTGATGGAGTGACCAGGGAAAATGCCCCCATATGGGCCCTTCCGTAACTGGCGAAAACGGAAGTGCTGCGCACAGCGGTAATCACCGGGAGACGTGCCGGCCCGCATGGCTCGCCGCCATGCGCTAACGATGTAGCCTCTCGACACACCGCGCTTCGCTTCGATCGCCAATACATCGGATATGACGGAAAAGCAACGGACGCAACCCTTACTCTATTCGACATTCACCACTCATTGATGGTCATTGGTATGGAACGTCTCCGTTTTCCTCCTTCCTCCTTTTTTCGCCGCACAAATAATGAGTCAGCTACTCCCAAAAACGAGCGGTCATCGTCGTCAGCGACACGCCGCTCCGCATCGGGATTTTTATCGGGTCTTAACAACCTTTTCAAAAAAAAGGGAGGTGGCATATTTGATGGGCCCGCATATCTAGATGACGATGCCATTAGAAAGATCAATACTAAAAAGGGATTGCCTGAAAATGGCTCGATAAGATCACTTCGACCAGAAGATCGCGATTATTTTTCTAAATTGGCCGAAAGAGAAGCCTCCGCCGCAAAACAATCCCCGCAGCAGTCACCTGTCACCCCACCGCCGCCCTACTCGTCATCGGCGTCTAATAAGGAGTTACCATGGGCGTCGAGCAACCGGGCCGGCACGAGGCAGGGAAACTCGAACAGAGATAGCGCGGAAACAAAACTAATCCGGAATGTCCTACGCAACCGCCCTAAAGTAAACATCAGTGATCTGCCGCCAACACCACCGATTCCGCGAGAGTACGGGAATTGAGCAGCGCGATCGGCGACGTTCCAGCACAAGCATGGGACGGTGCTACAGCCAACAACTAAAGCACAAGGGGGAAACGCAGCTTAGGGCTTCCCCCATGTCTTCGCAGACATACCTGCCGCGAGCAATAGGGAGCAGCGGGCTGACCATTTGAAGTTCTGCAGTCGCCCGTCCCTCCGTTAGTGCACCATTACCGCACGCCCAATTTCTAAACCCTGTCAACGCAAGTGCCGATATAGACGTTTTGATGGCGTCTTTCCGCAACCTGAGCATCGCCGTCGTGAAGCAAAGCTGCGGTTTCTTGAAGTCGCGCACTACTCATGCGTCCCCAAATCAAACTGACTCTTTCGACCGCACGCGCCGAGACCCACCGCTGGGCCATGCTGCGACACGCGCAACGCCTGGTTACCCCAGCAATTGCATTGGGCGGCTGCGCGCTGCTGCTCGTACTGTTACAACATTTGTCTCACGCGGTCCATTACCGCTCGGTGATCCATCAACTGCGCCAATTAAGCGCCGCGGAATGGGCCGGCGCGCTCGCCGCCACGGTCCTGAGCTACATCGGACTCGTCGGGCGAGACATGGCCGGACTGCACCACATCGGCGCACGGGTACCGCGCGCATTGTTACTACTCGGTGCGACGGTCGGCTCGGCCATCGGCAACGCAACGGGCTTCGGCGCGTTGACCGGCGGGGCCGTACGTTGCAGGATCTACGGCGCGGCGGGCGTGACGCCGGCACAAGTCGGGCGCCTGACCGTCTTCACGGGCATCGGTCTGGCCGCGGCGCTGGTGCTAATAAGCGCCGCCGGCATGCTGATCGCCGCCGGCCAGCTCGAGTCAGCGCTGCACCTGCCGGCATTGATGCTGCGCTGCGCGGGTGTGCTCGCGCTCACGGCAATCGCGGCACTAATGATGGCATGCCGCAGCCAACCACGCACGATTGGCGGCGGCACGCGGCGCTGGCTCGCGCTGACGATTCCGTCGCGGCGCAATTTGATCGCCCAGCTGGGCTGGGCGGTTGTTGACGTCGCCGGCGCCGCGCTGGCGCTGTGGGTCCTGTTGCCGGATGCGTCGATTGGCTCCGCCACGTTCATGACGGTCTATGCGGCGGCGTTGCTGCTCGGGATGGTCGGCCACACCCCTGGCGGCGTCGGCGTATTCGAAGGCGTGGTGCTAATCGCCTTCGGTCGAGACCTGCCGATGCCGCAACTGGTGGCCGCGTTGCTCGCCTACCGGGCCATTTACTTCGGGCTGCCGCTGCTCGTTTGCGGTGGCGCGCTGGTTATGTTCGAAGGACGCACGCTCAAGCGCGTAGTGATGACTTCTCCCGCACTGCACGCCGCACGCAGCCTCGCACAGCTCGCGCCGCTACTGCTGAGCACCATCACGTTCGCAGTCGGCTGCATGCTGATTGTCTCCGGCGCAACACCAGCGTTCATGCACCGGATTGCGGTGCTAAGCACGCTCGTGCCACTGTGGGTCCTTGAAAGCTCGCAGTTGCTCGCCAGCGTACTCGGCGTGCTGCTGCTATTTGTCGCCCGCGGACTGCTGCGCCGGCTCGATGCCGCATGGTGGCTAGCCTTGCTGCTGACCAGCGTCAACCTCGGGCTATCGTTGACCAAGGGGCTGGCGTTCATTGAAGCCGGCGTGCTCGGGATCCTGGTGCTGCTGTTAATCGCAACGCGGCACCACTTCAACCGCCGCTCGTCGCTATTCGCGGAGCGCTTCACGCCCAGTTGGCTGGTGTCAGTCGGCATCGTAATCGTGATTGCGACATGGATCATGCTGTACGCGTTCCGCGACGTGCCGTACACCCACGAGCTATGGCGGCAATTCGCGTTCGACGGCCGGGCCCCGCGCGCGTTACGCGCTACGTTGGCTGCCGCACTATGCGCGGCAGCGCTGGCCTTCTGGCAGTTGCTACGACCGGCGGCCGGCCGCTTCGTGAAACCGGCTGAACAGGATCTGGCCGACGCGGCGCGTATCGTGCGTGCGCAAGAACGCAGCGACGCAGGACTCGCGATGATGGGCGACAAGAGCTTCCTGTTCTCCGCATCGCGCCAGGCCTTCCTGATGTATGCCAAGCGTGGACGCACGTGGGTGGCGCTGCACGACCCAGTCGGCCCGCGCGACGAATGGCCCGAGCTGATCCGCCGTTTCGTCGCGCTCGCGCACACGCACGGCGGCCGCGCCGCGTTCTACCAGGTGCGCGCCGACGCACTACCGTTCTACCTCGATACCGGCTTGCACCTGATGAAACTAGGCGAGGAGGCGAACATCCCGCTAGCCGACTTCGATCTAAAGGGGTCTCACCGCGCCCATCTTCGCTACGCCCTCAAGCGCGGCGAACGCGACGGGCTGGCTGTCGAAGTAGTTGAACCGGCGCGCATGCCGGAATGCCTGCCGACGCTCAAGTCAATCTCCGACGCATGGCTGCAAAGCCGCGTGGCGCGAGAAAAGAGCTTTTCGGTGGCCGCATTCAACCCGTCGTATCTGGCCGCGCAATCGGTCATGTTGCTGCGCCAGCACGGCCGTGCGGTCGCGTTCGTCACATTCATGACCACGGACGTGCACACCGAGGCGACCGTTGGCGTGATGCGCCACCTGCCGGATGCCTCCGGGTACGCGATGGAATATCTGTTCACTAAGCTGACCCTGCATTTAAAGGAGGCGGGACTGCGCACGTTGAGTCTGGGCATCGCGCCACTGTCGGGCGTGCAACCGACGCCATTTCCGTCGCTGTGGCAGCGCGTCGCGCGACTGGCGTGGCACCTTGGCGGACGCTTCTACAATTTCCGCGGCCTGCGTGGGTTCAAGAGCAAGTTTCAGCCGCGCTGGGAACCACGTTACCTGGCGGTGTCCGGCTCGCTCGGCCTATTCGTGACACTGGCCGACATCTCGCTGCTGGCAGGAGGCTGGCGCTCGTGAAAATTCGTTCCTTGATCATCGCCGCGGCTCACGCGATCGCAGCATGCACGCTCGCGCTGCCCGCCGCGCACGCCGCCGCCACCAGCACGCTACCCGGCGGGCGCTATGGTGAAGTCACGCTGACCCGTCCGGACGGTCCCTTGCGCGGCTTCGTCGTGCTGTTCTCCGACGCAAACGGCTGGAGCGGATCGGATCACGACACCGCGCAGGCGTTGGCGCGCGAGGGCGTGCTGGTTGTCGGCGTCGATACCCGTCGCTATGCGGCGAATTTGGCCGCCAAACCGCAAAGCTGCCAACATCTGGTCGGTGACGCCGAAGCGTTGAGCCACCAGCTGGAACGACAGTGGAATTCGTCCCGTTATTTCGCGCCGATCGTCGCGGGAACCGGACAAGGCGCGACGCTGGCCAAGCAAGTTCTCGCCCAAGCTCCGGCGAATACGGTGGCCGGCGCACTATCGCTCGATCCAGCGCCTACGCTCGACGCGCGGTTCCAGCCGTGCCCGCCCGACCCGACGGTGAGCCGCGGCGCCGGGCTGCCAGGCTTTTTCGTGACCGGTACAGCCGCGGGCAAAAGCCCGGCGGAACGGCTGCGCGCATGGGCGGCGCCGTACCTGCGCGCGCCGTCCACCAGCGACGAGGACGTGTCCGATCTGCCACTGGTCGAATTGCGAGCGCCTAAGCCTTCCAACATGCTGGCGATCGTGATGTCCGGCGACGGCGGATGGCGCGACCTGGACAAGACCATCGCGGAAAATCTGCAAAAAGACGGCGTATCGGTGATCGGCTGGGATAGTCTGCGCTATTTCTGGAGCCGCAAGACACCGGAGCAGACCACACACGACCTTGCACGCGTGCTGCGCGTCTACGGCGCCCGTTGGCAGGCACGCGACATCGCGCTAATCGGCTATTCGTTTGGCGCTGACGTCATGCCGTTCCTGTATAACCGCTTGCCGCAGCCGTTGCGCGAGCGCGTGTCGTACGTGTCGTTGCTTGGCTTCGCGCCGGCCGCCGACTTTCAGATCCGCGTCACGGGCTGGCTCGGCATGCCGGCCAGCGCAGACGCACTGCCCGCCAAGCCCGAGGTCGCGAAGTTGCCCGCATCGATCGTCCAATGCGTGTATGGCGAGCACGAAACCGACACGCTATGTCCAGCGTTGGCCGGCACCGGCGTCGACGTGGTGCAAATGCCCGGCGATCACCACTTCGGACGCGACTACGATACGTTGACGCAACGGATCCTGGCCGGCTGGAAGAAGCAAATCGCGCTTCGCCACTAGTTTGCCGGTTGCGCCGTCCGCAGCGCTCGATTACGCCGTCGGTGGCGCTCAGTTGTGCCGCCCCTGTTCGCACATGCTCGTGCGTCGGCGGTAACGCACGCCTGGCTGATCAAAACCGGTGACGAATCCCCGCAATGGTGAGCAGTTGAGAATTGGCTCCGGCCTCCACGTTGTACGAGCCGATCACGGTTTGCGCGGGCCCCAGGCCGTTCTGACCGCAAGCATGTTGATAGCCGAGCATCGCATACACATCAGTGCGCTTGCTCAGCAGATAATCGACGCCAACGTTGACCTGCTGGTACACGGCCGACGAGGCGCCGCTGGAGCGGGTATAGTTGTATCCCACCAGCGCCTGCAGCGATGTCAATCCCTGCCAAAGTGCGAATACCGAGCCGTTGCCATACTTTTGCGCGTTGGAGAACCCAGACGAGGTGTCCGGATTGTATTGTGAAAAACTGAAAGCGGCACCCACTGTCACGAGGCCGAACACGTATTGCCCGCCTGCCCTGAAAATGCCGACCGAACGCGCGCAGGCATATGCCGAATTGACCGAAGTGTTGAACAGTGAATCGGGCGAGGACACGCCCCGCATCGAGCGCGCCGCATTGCCATTATCGATATGCAGGAAGCCAGTGCCCAAGCTCAGCGGCCCACCCGCATACACCAGTGCACCGGAATAAGCCTGACCGGACCCAGGTGCACCGGCAATTGCGCCAAACGCGTACATGGCTTCAACGGTCACCCCGCTCCAATTCGGACTCGTCCACTTCACCGCGTGGTTGAACGTGGCACTGCCGCCGCCGCTATCGACATCACCCGGCGCCACGAACACCCCGCTGTACGAACCGGCAGTCAGCGGTTGCAGCAAGTCCGCCACCGGATCGCTTTGCCGGCCAAACGTCACCGCACACCAACGCTCGTGCGACAGACCCACGAACGCCTTGGACCCGAACATCTGGCCCCTGCTGATCGACTGCCCGTGGCCGATGTCGAAGCTGTTCTCGACCGAGAAGTGGGCCGCGAGGCCGCCAACAAGCTCTTCGTTACCCTGCAATCCCCATTCGTTCGATGACAGCGTTCCTGGTGACATCTTCCATTGCGAGTGCTGTCCCGCACTGTGAAGAATGTACGCAATGCCCGTGTCCACCGTGCCATGCAGTGCCACGGAACGCTGCGCTTGGGCCGTCGTGGCTAATATCGTGCAGATAGTGGTGCTCGTGGTCAATATAGCTTTATTCAGCATCTAATCAATAAGTCTTACCTAATTTACTTCCTTGTGCACCGTTAGCTGGACACCCCAGCCTTGCCGACGGCGCGCGACACGGCGTCGAATTCGATCAACCCAAGGTCATCAGTGGCTATCCGCGCAACGCTCATGCGCCAATCTTCTTCATCAAGGGCCGGCCCGGACTTGTGCACACGGCCCGCTTTACCGACTACCGGGCACAGGTCCACCTTGCGGAACATGTCCGCGATCCATTTGCTATATTGAAGATCGGGTCTGGCGTAACACGCATGCGCGCTACGTCAGCAGGGCACGTAGAGCAACTCGCTGCGCGAAAGCTGACGAATCGGCGGGCGATGTCCGTCATTCCCACAACGTGGGCATCCCGATTTCGCCGATGTACAGTGAAGTAGGCCTTTACAGCTACCAGGGCGCAGCCTCGCGCGGACGCGAGCGCTAAGCAGCCCGGCAGCAATCCTTGGCGCGCGACGATTGAAAAGCAAAGCACTAAGACGCGTTTGTCATCGCGTGGCCTGATGACTTTCGATAGCTAGCGACCCGTGACGATACACCGACAACCTCCAAGCGTCACGGCTAAATGGCGCATCGCCGCAACTGTACGGCTGTTTCGAGACGGGCTTGCTCGCTGCACACGTGTTTACCGGCGAACGGCTCGTCAGCGGTATCCCGTGGATCGTGCTGGTTCCCGCCAACATGCTCGGCGTAAGTGTGAGTCTCGGCTATCTAACTTCAGATACGCGCCACCGGCTCGCCTATTCCGAGCCGTGAATCGGCTGGGCCGCAAGGATAGACTAAACGGCCGCCTCGATCGGCTGCTGCAGTGCCGCATCGGTCGGCGCAGAGGTGCGAATCAGGTGCTCGAACGCGCCCAGCGCCGCCTTCGCGCCTTCGCCCACGGCAACCACAATCTGCTTGTACGGAACCGTCGTTACATCGCCAGCCGCGAATACACCTGGCACCGACGTCTGACCCTTGGCATCGATTTCAATCTCACCGCGCGGCGACAGCGCGACGCCGCTGCCCTTGAGCCATTCGGTGTTCGGCACCAAGCCGATTTGCACGAACACGCCCTCGAGCGCCAGATGGTGACGCTCGCCCGACGAACGGTCCACGTAAGTCAAGCCATCAACCTTATTGCCATCGCCGGTGACCTCGGTCGTCTGCGCGTGCGTGTGCACCGTCACATTACCCAGGCTGCGCAGCTTGCGCTGCAGCACCTCATCGGCACGCAGCTGGCCATCGAACTCCAGCAACGTCACATGCTTGACAACGCCCGCTAGATCGATCGCGGCCTCAACACCAGAATTGCCGCCGCCGATCACCGCCACGCGCTTGCCCTTGAACAGCGGACCATCGCAATGCGGGCAGTACGCAACGCCACGATTGCGATATTCGCGCTCGCCAGGCACGTCGATCTCGCGCCAGCGCGCACCTGTGGCAAGCACCACGCTGCGCGCGCGCAGCCGTGCACCACTGGCCAACTGCACCGTGATCACGTCGCCCGGCTGCAACGATTCGGCGCGTTGCAAATCGATCACGTCGACGTCATAGCCCTTCACATGCTGCTCGAGCGCCGCCGCAAATTTCGGTCCATCCGTTTCCTGAACCGAAACAAAATTCTCGATTGCCAGTGTGTCCAATACTTGCCCACCAAAACGCTCGGCCACCACACCGGTGCGGATGCCCTTGCGCGCGGCATAGATCGCCGCGGCAGCGCCAGCCGGCCCGCCGCCGACGATCAGCATGTCGAACACTTCCTTCGCGTTGAGCTTGTCGGCCATGTGCGCGGCGCCGCTGCTGTCCAGCTTCGCCAACAATGCCTCGACACCCATGCGGCCTTGGCCGAACACTTCGCCGTTCAAATACAGGGTCGGCACCGCCATGACCTGTCGCGACTGCACTTCGTCCTGAAACAGCGCGCCATCGATTGCCACATGGTGAATCTTGGGATTGATCACCGACATCGCGTTCAATGCCTGGACGACTTCAGGGCAATTCTGGCAAGACAGCGAGACATAGGTCTCGAACGTGTAGTCGCCATCCAAACTCCGGATTCGCTCGATCACATCCGGCTCGAGCTTGACCGGGTGGCCACCGACTTGCAGCAACGCCAACACTAGCGATGTGAATTCGTGACCCATCGGAATGCCGGCGAAGCGCACAGCGATATCCGTGCCAGCGCGCCGGATCGCGAATGATGGCACGCGCTCCATGTCATGACCCGTGTGCTCGGTCACCACGATGCGCGTGGACAGCGATGCGATGTCCTGCAGCAGTGCGCACAGTTCACCCGATTTAGCACTGTCATCCACGAACGCGTCGATCTCGATCGCTTCAGTAACGTTGTCCAGGTAACTTTTTAATTGGGCCTTGAGATTGGCGTCGAGCATCGCGAGGATTCCAACGGAGGGAACGAAGAAGGGGCGCGCCGAGTAGGCGGCACGTCGCGGCGCAGTGCCGCGACGCCGCATTCATGCGCCGTCCGGCGTAGGACGGCGCATGAACGTCAGATCTTACCGACCAGGTCCAACGACGGCTTCAGCGTCTCGGCGCCCGGGGTCCACTTGGCCGGGCACACTTCGCCGGGGTGCGATGCGACGTACTGCGCAGCCTGCACTTTGCGCAGCAATTCCTTTGCGTCACGGCCGATGCCGTTGTCATGAATCTCATACAGCTTGATCTGACCTTCCGGGTCGATCACGAACGTGCCGCGCAGCGCCAGGCCTTCGTCCTCGATCAGCACCTCGAAGTTGCGAGCCAGGGTGGCCGTCGGATCGCCCACCAACGGATACTTGATCTTGGCAATCGTTTCCGACGTGTCGTGCCAGGCCTTGTGCGTAAAATGCGTATCTGTCGACACGCCATAAATCTCAGCACCGAGCTTTTGGAATTCGGCGTAGTGGTCTGCCAAATCACCCAACTCGGTCGGGCACACGAACGTAAAGTCAGCCGGATAGAACACGACGACCGACCACTTGCCCTTCAGGTTCTCTTCCGTGATTGTCACGAAATTGCCATTGTGGTAGGCAGTTGCCTTGAACGGTTTGACTTGCGTGTTGATAAGAGACATTGCGCTTTTCCTTCTTGAGTTGAAGACGACCACCCCGAAGCTTACGACAAATGGTGCGATGCGGTGAAGTTGTTTAGCTGTATCGGACCGATTGGCTACATCTATCGCCGAATATTTTTCGCATTATGAAACGCAGTGCAGGGCACGTTCGCGGCATGGATGATGGCGACTTGCTCTACCTGCGACCAACCACCTCGATAGGGAGCCCGCACTCAGTGGTGGCACGCCAGTGTCCCGCCTGTCACCGTCGAACACGAACCGTCGCACTCCGTCGTCAAGTAATTCAGCCTGTACAACGGGAAACGGTCCCGCTCCAATCTGGCCGAGCAGACGCCGGACAAGGCATACTTCGCGATGCTGCCTACAATTAATCGACGATGTGACTAACCCAATGTTCCACTTAAAAATCTCATAACATTATCCAAACAATTGAAGCCACTTATCCACATCGCAGGACTCACGCATCAGCCTACCAGAGCGAGCAGTTTAACGACTTCGCACAATGGCGGATGTTCAACGGCAAGGTGATTACATGATGAGTCTTTGGCGCCGTCTCTCCATTCGACTCAAAGGAAAATTTTACATTAAAATCAAAAACTTAATTTCGAATATGGCGGATTTCAATGTAATTTAGGCTAATTGACACAACCTATCGCTCCGCCAAAGTTTGAGGCAAACTGTCGGTCGCAAATGATCAACGATGTTACTGTGACGGCCTCAACTTAAACCAATTCAGGATGTGCTGTTTCCTATATGGAGCGGAAGCGGCGGCTCGCTTTTATCAGCATTACCAGGATTGCATAGTAGCAAAGCGTATTGGGTAATTGCTTGAAGTGGAGAGAATAGTGATTCGAGGCATTGCTGCTGTCTACGCAATTTACCTATTACTGCCCATCCTGCTGTTGAGCATTGGTAGTGTGGGTGAGCTATGGATGAACTCGCTACTTCCTAGCGGGATAACAGTTAAATGGTACGCTGATATTTGGTTGGATTCGTCTTTTCGTAGTGCGTTTACGACGAGCCTCGTGGTGGCGCTGAGCGCGTGCGCGATCAATACGATTTTAGCCCTCCCACTTGCTTACTCCTTATACCATAAAGCCGGACGGGGTGGGAGCGCCGCAGCTAAAATTGTGAGTATGATGCCCATAGTCGTACCGACCATCACGTTGGGTTTTGGCTATATCATTGTGTTTAACACAGATGTTTTCCCTTGGCTCGGAACCTTGCCATTGCTGATCGTAGTACACGCTGTTCATACGTTGCCCTACCTTACTAATACTTTGTTATCCGACCTTCGGCATTCCGATTTGGCGACGCTAGAACGCGCAGCCGCGACGTTGGGAGCTACGGAACTACAGCAGTTTTTTGGGATTGCCATACCTAATCTACGAAAAAGCCTGTTAAGCGGTCTTATGATGGTTGCTGCTATTTCGGTGGGTGAATTTGGTTTATCCAATTTACTTGCCAGCTTTCAGAATCGCACTTATCCGGTTGTCTTGTGGCAAGCTTTTTATGGTACAACTGGGTTTGCTTGTGCGGCCACCGTTATTCTTCTTGTGTTAGCCAGTACAGCGGCATTTGTTTCTTCTACCGTTATCAAAAAATCATGAGCCTGGTTCTGGATAGAGTGAGTTATCAATACCCAGGGACCGGACATGGGTTAACTGATATTTCGTTTGAGGTCGAGACCGGTGAAATGGTAGCCGTGATTGGAGCAAGCGGTTCTGGTAAGTCAACGCTTCTGAAGGTTATTTCTGGCCTAATTAGCGAAGCATCAGGGTCGATCACCCTAGACGGCGAAAATTTAGCAGGAAAACCTGTGCATAAGCGCAATATCGGAATGGTATTCCAAAATTATGCGCTTTTCCCGCATCTCAATGTAATCGAGAATGTAGCATACGGACTCGCTTTAAAAAAGATCCCGCTGAAAAACCGACTAGCTAAAGCAGCCGAATTATTAGAAACAGTGGGTTTAGAAAACTTTGCCACCAGGCCAGTTTACAATCTATCAGGCGGACAACAGCAGCGAGTCGCGCTGGCTCGAGCTTTGGCAATCGATCCCAAAGCGTTATTGCTCGATGAGCCATTGGCTGCACTCGATGTAGGTATTCGAGGATATTTGCGCGATCAGATCCGGTCAATTCAGAAGAAATTTAATGCAACAACTATATTGGTCACACATGATCAAGAAGAGGCGTTGACGCTATCCGATTATGTCGCCGTGCTCAAAGACGGTAAGCTCCTACAATTTGGCTCGCCAAAAAATATTTACTGTTATCCAAATAGCCGAGCGGTAGCCGAGTTTGTGGGATTATCGACATTACTCCCCGCAAAAATTTCAGCACATAATCAGGTGGATTTAGGATTTGCTCAAATCGCTGCCAATACTGATGGGCGACGTTTGGGAGAGAAGGTACTTATTCTGATCCGTCCCGAGCATGTGGTAAAGGATCCTCCAGAAGGAACACTGAACTATTTGGTAGGTTGTACAGTTAACCAGCGCTACTTGGGCTCAGTGGTTCGGTACGACTTTCAAGTAAACGGCGCTTCCAAACCGATCGTAGGCGAAGCAATCGAGGTGCCGGTAAGCGGCATTTCTATTCCACCGCAGTGTGTTCAACTACTTGACGACGACCCTTCACAGGAGGTCTTATGAAACGCAGACGCTTTGTTCAATCGGCAGCGCTAGTGTCATTTGCAGGGTTTGGAACTACTGCTTCCACTGTTGCTTCTACTTCTGATATCGTTTGGGAAAAAGTGCAGCTTTATCCTGGTGAGCTTGCGCTTTACGAGGCTGCCAAAAAAGAAAGCGAGGTCGTTTCGTGGGATACGGGGCCAACATGGGCCAATTGGAAGGCACTATTCGATGCGTTCAACAAGCGCTATCCGGGAATCAAACTGCACTATAATGATTTGGGTTCTGCTGCGACTGTGACTGCGCTGAATAAAAGCCGGCGTCGGCCTCAAGCAGACACAGCTTATTATTTTGCAGCATCCGCGGTGGATGCTGTAAAACAGGGTGTGGTGGCACCTTTTAAGCCGATCCACTTCGATACGCTGCCCGAGGTGTTTCGAGATCCAGAGGGCAAGTGGTTTACCATCCATACGCTGAACGTGGCATTCATTGTAAACAAAAAACTTGTGCGCAATACGCCCACTTCTTGGGCTGATTTGCTCAAGCCAGAGTACAAGAATAGCATCGTCTACCTCGATCCGCGCTCTGCGGGTGTGGGGCAGGTTGTCGTCTTCGCTACGGCCTACGCCAATGGAGGTTCCGTAGACGACGTTAAGCCCGGCATCGATTATTTGGGGAAACTGCATGCTGCGGGCAATGTCATTCGAACTGAAGGAACAACGCCTTATTCGAAGTTCATGAAGGGCGAAATACCGATCTGGATCGGTTACGAAAATGATGGACTTAAAGCTAAATACGCAGAAAAAGGCATGACCGATGTTGTTGATGTCGTGATTCCTAAAGAAGCTAGTGTTGCGGCACCTTATGGCATTAGCCTAGTGAAGAATGGGCCGCACCCGAATGCGGGAAAATTGTGGCTTAACTTCATCATGAGCGAAATCGGACAGCAACTGTTTGCCAAGGGCTTTGTCCGACCCTCGGTGAAGAGTATTTCACTGCCTCCCGATATTCAGCAAAAGATGCCAGACGCACCACAAACACGGCCTCTTGATGTGATTAAGGCATCTGCTCGCAAGAGCGAAGTCGATCGTTTATGGGCGAAGGCCGTTTTGAAAAATTAATTCATGAAGCGATTTGGCCTACTTCCAGCCTGGGCCTTTCTCGGCTTGTTTTTCGTTCTGCCGCTCCTTGCTCTCGTCCCCGAGACCGTTAGGAGCGGTGGCGAAGCATTCGGTCAAGTGATTGCCGATCATTTATTCCTAAGCGCATTTAGGAATACGGTGATGCTCGGCCTGTTCTCCGGCTGCCTCTCGGCTATCGTAGGTACTGCGATTGCTATCGAACTGACGAGGCAGCCGGAATCCCGCCGCCACTGGCTAATGATGTTACTAGGGATCCCACTTGCTTTTTCAGGTCTGGTTATTGCTTATGGTTTTATTTTAGCTTACGGTAGGGCGGGCTTCGTGACACAGCTTATAGTGATGCTTGGTGGCGACCCTGCTCAGGGCGGGCGATGGCTTTACTCAGCTGTCGGGCTTGCTTTAGCTTACGCGTATTATTTGATTCCCCGCGTGGCATTATCACTTTATCCGGTCTTCGCCAACTTGGATGAACGCCCGTGGCTAGCAGCTCGTACACTCGGCGCCTCGCG
The DNA here is from genome assembly GCF_021498065.1 of Mycetohabitans sp. B3. Lineage (NCBI taxonomy): Bacteria > Pseudomonadati > Pseudomonadota > Betaproteobacteria > Burkholderiales > Burkholderiaceae > Mycetohabitans > Mycetohabitans sp. B3. The sequence goes on from NZ_JAHLKN010000027.1 coordinate 14,368, forward strand.
TACACGCGCATTTTTCGATACGGTCATACCTGAAGTTGCACCATCGATCATTGCGAACGCTTGCCTAGCTGCGGCTTTAGCCATGGGCACTTATGGTACCGCACTTGCTTTAGTGGGAACGCAACTCAATATTCTTCCGTTGTTCTTGTTTTCCAAAATCAATGATAGTAACGCCGATTTGGCTGCAGCATCAGCCGTTTCGCTAATACTATTGAGTCTTTGTGTTTTTGTCTTGGGAGTGGGTAATGTTTTCACAAGCCGGCGTGAATACGCTGCTACCCAAAAAAGTTAACAAGCAACTTCGCCGGTTAATCGAAATTCAAGCGGGGCCACATCGCAATCCTCAACCGGTAGGAATAATTGGACCAAGTATTTGTGATGAGGCATGCCGCTCAGCGGCATACAAAGTGGCAAGCGTCTTGGCAAGTGCCGGCGTGCCTATCATTTGCGGAGGACGGGGCGGTGTAATGGAAGCTGCATGCCATGGCGCATATGACATGGGAGGAATAGCCATTGGCATTCTCCCAGAAGAAGACCGGTGTAGCGCTAACAAATACGTTACATTGGCGCTTCCTACAGGGATTGGTGAAATACGCAATGTGCTGGTCGTGCGCGGTAGCGTATGCGTGGTTGCCATTGGAGGTGGAATGGGAACACTTTCTGAGATGGCATTGGGCGTAAAGTGGAGCAAGGCCGTTTTTACGTTATACGAAGAATTTAGGCTACCCGGTGCTCGGGCAGCTGAAAATACCGATCAGCTTCTCGAATGGGTAATCGAATATCTAGTTCGTGAGTCCGATGCGGGCCCTCAATAATAGCCTCGATCTTTGCATTTTCGTTGACTGGCGGCAACGCCGACTCTATTGGATTATGCCGCCGGAACCTTGTTACATAACTGTTCTGCTTTGTTGAGCGTAAGCATCCAAGAGTGGAACGCGGAAAATATCGGTCGATTCATTCGGTTTGGGTTGAAACACAGGTAATGCCCTAGATCAAACTCTATAGCTGGCCCTAATTGCATCACGATGCCTTGCGCAAGTTCTTCTTCTACAAGAATCTGCGGCACGAGGCCTACCCCTAGACCGTTTACAACTGCCTGGATTATGGCGGAATATTGTGTGAAACGCGGGCCTGAAAGAGTACTTGTTTCGTCTATGTTCCACTGCGCTGCCCATTTCCGCCAGACAAAAGGCGCTTCCTCATGGTGTAGTAAAGTCTGCTTTAATACGTCACTCTGTTTAATGGGGTAACCTAATTGTTGCTCCAGTTTGGCAGCGTAGATACAGATAAACTCTTTGCCTGCAATGTAATCGGAGATGACAGATGACCAATTACCTGGGCCAAAACGGATAGCCGCATCAATATCAGCTGGCTGCGAGTCATTCAGCCTGAGATGCTGACCAAAACTGAAGGTGACGCCAGGGTGAAGCTTGCGGAAGCTGGGTAACCGCGGAATAAGCCACTTTGTTAAAAAGGTGGGTACGCTAGCTAGGGTCAGCACACCCGCGCTAGACTCGTCTAGTCTAGCTTCAAAGGTTGCGGATTCAATCACGCGCAGACTTGGGGATATTTTTCTCCAATATTCCCGCCCTACAGCGGTCAGTGTGACTCCGCGTCCCGCTTTTTGAAGCAAAGGGCGCCCCACGAAGGATTCTAGGCTGGCAATTTGTTTACTGACGCCGCTGACCGTAACGCACAGTACGTTAGCTGCACGCGTGAAACTTTCATGCTTGGCGACTGCATCAAACGCAAGCAACTCCTGGATGGTTGGGCATGCTCTCTTCATTGGCCTAATTATTTCCTGTCACTCACGGTCATATATTCAATGGTCGCAGGTGATTTAGTCAACTTTTAGCTAAAAGATCATACAAAAAGAGCCACAAGGGACCACTAATTCTCCTGGGCGAGAGGTAGTTTAGTGGGCTGCGTGGCCATTCCTCGCTATAGTCCTGACGCCATGCCGCGGTGATTGCGCAGGCATGGGTCAGCGTCGTAGATCCGTGCTCGTTGAGACATTCGACGCGGAACTTACCGTTAGGCAATTTGATGTAGGCATTTTGCGTCGGCTTGCCTGGCTCAATCAATTTCAACGTCACGTCATTGGCGTACGGCCCATTGGCCGAGCGCCGACTCGTCAATTCCGGTCCCTGCTCCGTTCGCAGCACTTCGGAATCGCCCCGAACACGCGCTGCTCGGTCAACGCTCAAGAGACTTACAAGCCCGAGATGCCGGAGTTCACGACGATATCGACAGCATTCTTGTGGAAATCGTGGACGATGGTTACACTTCAGACGCCGCTCCTTCGACAATGCGTCCACCACGAAACCAATTGACCCAGCCTCGCGGCTCGCTCGGCAAAGCCCGTCGCTCGCGTTCAATCATGACACCGTGGTGCCGGCAACGGCACCGCACAGCCAGCCCCGCTTCACGATAAAAACGATCCACACGCTTGTAGTTCGCGTGGATACCGTCGCGCTTCATCAACGCGTGTAATCGCCGATAGTCGAACCGCCGACGTTCATGCGCCAATTCCACCAGACTCGCCATCAGCATTTCGTTCTCGTAGCCAGGACTCGCTTTGTCAAGCAACACGCTGCGAGAAAGTCCGGCAAGCCGGCAGGCGCAGCGCTCCGAGATGTTGATCTTCTCCGAATCGCTGCCACTGCTCCGCGTTTGGCTTGTGGGCTCAGGGCTTTACCTCAACGATAACCTTCAGCGCTTCCATGCGAGCATCGCTTCGGCCAACAGCTTCTTCAACCACCCGATGAAAGCCTCCAACGTTTAAATTTTCTCACTCACGCCACTGACGGTAATGCATAAGAAGCTTGCTGATCGAGTAAAGCCTCATGCTTAGCGGCAGCATCGAGCGCCAATAGTTCCTGCATCGTGAAACATGCTCTTTTGAGCAGGGACAGTTTTCTGTTGTTCAACAATCGGCATCCAAATATTCAATGGTCGAGATGCCTTTTGTCAATTACATTTTCATCTCGACCACAACATTTTTGCGCTGAAACAGACGGCGTGCCGACGGACAGCATCTGCTGGTGTTGCGAGCGGGCCACCGATCTCCCTGATGAAGGTCGGCAAGCACATCGAACTCTTTATCATATTCACTTTTTAGCGATACTTGGGATTAAGCATGCTAAACAGTTTGAAAAGAACGGCCCAAGCATTTCTCGTCCAGATTCTTTACGGATTTAGCGTCTCAACCCACGCTTACCAATATAATTCGTCGGAATACGTGGACCTTCGTGACGGTAGGGTTCTCCAGTACATTAACAATGAGCTAACGGTTCTAAAAGACAACGGCAGTCAGCGAATGGTACTGCAGATACCAGTAATGTTACGCAAAAAATTGTTAACCGCGTCGAGCTTCACGTTCCCCACAATGCATTCAAAGATCATTGACGGAGCAGAATATGTCCTCACGGTGATCAACCATCGTTCCCACCGGCGTCCGAACCACTATTGTTCTTCAGGAGATGAAGGTGTCCTTTATGTGTTGCGGGTAAAAGATGACACTGCAGAACCCGTCTTTTCCTTAATTGTAGAAAGCTGCATGAAAGACATCCATCTGGAAAGGGGTGCCGCACGGTCATCGCGCCATATCGGAATCGATTGGGGAATCAACCCCATTGGAATAAAAATCGATTGGTCGTACCATGGTGATTGGATACCTGTAACGCGGTACTTTTTCTATCGCAACGGAGAATTCGTTCAAACGCCGTCTCATCGCACTACTAACATCATCAGCCAAGCCACTTGACCGAACGCCAGGCAGGACAACGCCAACGCCCGGGCGGCACACTCGCGCAACTGCACTTAATAATAGTAAAGGGCCTTCGCTGATGCAAGACGCTCCCGACGAAAAAACTTCGGCGCATGGCTGGGTGGCCCGGCTCAAACGCGGGTCGCGCAACGCCTGCACCCAACCCGTCGCGTCGCCACAACCGCATTCGACCCAGCCCCGGATGATGAAGGTCGCAACGACGTCGGCCAGCCGGGACAGTATCCCCGCGAATCCTGCCCGCTCCCCGCAAGACTCCCGTTCCATCGCATCGAGCATCGGCCCAATCTCCGGACAGCGCTCGAGCAATGTGCCCACGAGCATGACTTTGGGCATCGACGCGACCAGCGGCTGCATGCCACCAAGGTCAAACTCCATGCAGGCGCTGAAGATCAACGCATCATCCGGCGTGTCGCCGGCGTCATCACGGCCTTGCGCTCGCGCCGCCACCTGCATCGCACAACGCGGCACCGCGTCCACCAACGCAACAGTCTTGCACAGCATGGCCGCCTCGAACGCCGTGATGGATCGACTGGTCACGTCCGGCCCAAACAACAGTTCGTGTGCGCCACCTTGCGGCAGCAATAACGCATCGCCCGCTTGCAGCACATACGACATGGCACTGGATTTCGGCAATTGATGCTCGATGGTTGTCCGTGGGCGCAATCAACGCCGATCCGATGTATCCGACGGCCAGTCCGCCCGATCACGCAACGCTGCCTGCGCGCCAGCCATGAAGAGCCGCACGCTGCGCTCGAACAGTCGATCCGGATGCTCATCGGACAATGTCGCCCAGCCGCGCGCAAGGAGCGGGTAGGCAACAGGATCCGGGCCCGCATCGCCGTGCGCCGTCGAGGCGTCGGATCGCGCTACCGCCTGCTCTTCCAGTACCCAGCCTACGATGAAGCGGCCCAGCGAGAACATCAATATGAACGCCATGTCCGGCGACAATCCTGCGTCGCACAGGAACCGCATCTTGACCTCGATCGCATCAAAATGGGCGCCGCGTGGCTGGCTGCCAGCATGCAACCGTGCGCCGTCGCGGTACGCGAGCAATGCAGACCGGAAGCTGCGCGCATTGTCAAGCAGCCAAGCCTGCCACGGTTGACCGGGCTTGGGTGTCGAGTCGCGATGGCGCTCCAGCATGATCGTCTCCGCCATCGCCGCCAATAATTCAGCCTTGCTGCGAAAGTGCCAATACAGCGTCGGCGATTGCACGCCAAGCCGCTCGGCCAGCCTTCGCGTCGAAAGTGCGTCGATGCCGACGTCGTTAAGCAAGGACAACGCGGCACGCAGTACAGCCTGGCGGGTCAATCGCGCGGTGGAAGACAGGACGTTCTTTGGCATCTCTATCACTAATAAAGTATTTTTGCGATAATCGTCACTCTATCACTGATAGAGTGACATAGTGGCCAAACCTCTTTTCGTCATCCTAGCGACCGTGATGCTCGACGCTGCCGGCATCGGTTTGATCATGCCGATCCTGCCCGCATTGCTGCGTTCGCTGGGCAGCACACAGACGGACAGCAGCACCCATTACGGCATACTGCTCGCGTTGTATGCGCTGATGCAGTTCGTCTTTGCGCCGATACTGGGTGCGCTGTCTGACCGCTTTGGTCGTCGGCCGATATTGTTGCTTTCATTGGCTGGCGCAGCGGCGGATTATGTTGTGATGGCGTGGGCACCCAGTTTGCCGTGGCTATACGTGGGCCGGGCCCTGTCAGGCATCACCGGCGCGACAGCGGCCGTCGCGACTGCCTACATCACCGACATTACCCCAGAACCGCGTCGCGCACAGCGCTTCGGCCAACTGAGCGCGATGATGGGCGTCGGCCTAATCGGCGGACCGCTGCTCGGCGGCCTGCTGGGTACGATGCACCTGCGTGCGCCGTTCGTCGCGGCAGCCGTAATGAACGGCCTGAACCTGCTGCTCGCATTGCTCGTCTTGCCGGAATCACGCCACATCCGCGGCACAACGACGGGGTGGAAAATGAATTTGAAGCTAAACTGGGGAGGAAGCCTGAGTCGGCTTGGAGCTGGCACACAATTGCCGCCGCTGATCGGTATCTATGCCACGATCATGGTCGCGTCGCAGGTGCCCGCCACGCTCTGGATCCTGTATGGCCAGGACCAGTTCGGCTGGGGAGCCGCCGTAGCCGGGTTGTCGCTGGCAGGATACGGCGCATGCCATGCGTTGTCACAGGCATTCGTAATTGGACCACTGGTCGGACGGATCGGAGAATGGCGTTCACTGCTTCTAGGCGTGGCGGCCGACGCGGCGGGACTCGCGCTGCTGGCGGTAGCCTCCAGCGCATGGGTGCCATTCGCCCTGCTCCCGCTGTTCGCGGCAGGCGGGATGACGATGCCGGCGCTGCAAGCCATGATCGCGCGCCAGGTCAGCGATGAGGCTCAAGGCGAATTGCAGGGTGCCCTTGCCAGCCTGTCCAGCCTGATCGGCGTAGGCGGGCCCGTTGCGGTCACCGCGGTGTATGCGTGGAGCGTGACATGGTTCCCGGGACTGGTGTGGGCATTGGGTGCGGCAAGCTATCTACTGGTAGTGCCGTTGTTACTCAGCGCACGGATGCGCGGTCCGGCCGTCGCCGCAACGCAGGTTTCGCGTCGCGCCCCCTGAGACAACCTTAGCGATGCCTACCCCTTCACCGGTCCATGGCGATCCGCTTTCTGGCTCGAGCAGGAAATCCGCCAAATGCTGAATCAACGCTTGTTCGAGATCCGATTCGGAATACTCGTCCTTCAGATCGAGGAACTCGAGCACGAACGGGTCGCGGATCGCCTCCTCAGGCGTCAGCGCATCCTCCGGGCGTGACTTCCCCGTCTTGTCGAGCAACGCGACCTTGTTACGTGACAGCGCAAGCCGCTCATACAGCTGGCTGCCGATCTGCCGGTCCAGTTGCCGCACCGACCATCCTTGGCGCAATGCCTCACTCTCGTAGAACGCTCGCGCAGCGGGCAACTTAACCGACAATAGGCGCACATACGCGGGCCACGGCAGCGCGAAACGCGCGGCCAGTTGCGCAAACTGCGGGGGCGACACCGTGCCAGACGCTGCCGACAGGGATTTGCCAAACGATGTTTGGCCTTTTCCGCGTCAGCAGATTTGCCAGACGGTGTCTGACAAATTTGCTCCGGCGGCCAAGCCAGGTAAAACGCGCTCATGCTGACCAAATTCGCTCGACTGAAACCGCGGCCAAACCGGCCGGTCAAGTCCTCGGCCAGGCGCGTCAGCAACGCACTATCGCGCAGCCAGGAACGAACCACTCGGGAATCACAACGACGAGCGTTCCGCGTAGTCCATGGAAGACCCGCTACTTCCTCGATTCCAAGCTCACGTCTTTCGACGCCTACCTGTTCACGCAAACGAGATCACAAGCTTCTTGCCACACGCGGCGGCGTATTTGCGCATCGTTGCGAACGATGGCGAATGCTTCTCGCTGGCGAGCGAGGCTTCGAGTCGAGACACTGCGGACGCCGTGGTGCCCATGCGCTCGGCGATTTGGGCCTGCGTAAGTCCAGCTTCCCGTCGAGCGGCAAGCAACGCGTGCAGTGCCGCGTACTCTTCTTCGAGTGCGTCGTATGCTGCCTTGAACGTCGGATCTGCAAACAAACGCGCATCATCCTCCGCAGTGTGCGGCACTGGGTTGTACCGCTCATCGAGTTCCTGTCCCAATCGGTTCTTAACCATTGCCTATCTCCTTGAGACGTTTGCGGGCAATGCGCAATTCACTCTCCGGTGTCCGCTGTGTCTTCTTCGTAAAAGAATGCAGCACGACAATGCGCCGGCCCACCTGCATGCAATAAAACACGCGCCCGATGCCTTCAGGCCCTTCGGGCGTAATTCGAACAAGCCTTCCCCCATCGCACGCGAATGGGGCAGTCGTAAATCCGCGCCATGGTCTTCCATAAGCGAGAGCAATCGCCGGTAATCAGCGAGGATGCCTATTGGCATGGCGAAAACGTCGCGTTTGACGCGTTCGTTATAATAGGTGACAGCCCAATTCATGGAGCAATCATAGCAAATTTGCTAATTTTCGGCAAACTGGACAGCGACAATCATCGTGGCCGGCGTGTTGCCTCATGGGAGGATGTTACTTCCGCAGTTCGCGCAACTGGCCACGCGTTTCGCGCTGCCGTGGTCCGTGTATGTGCGCCTGTTGTCAGTTAAGTCGCCCGCTGCACGAGCGTTCTACGAGAGTAAGGCATTGCGCCAGGATGGTCGGTGCGGCTACAGAGCGCCAGCAAGGCCGGTACGGCGAGAAGTTCGGTAAGTGCTGTTAAGCGGCAGCTGCGCAAGCATCGCATCGATCAGCATTGGCCATTCGATGGTTTCCACATCCATCGGAAACCGCGTTCGTGTCTCATCGTCCATCCATGTGAGCGGACGGCGGGCATGATGATCGAGGAATACCGTTGCATCGTCGAATGCAAAGCGGTAGGCCTCGAGCAGCGTTCTATTGAGTGCCGTGAGCCGCTTGTCACCGAGTTTGGCCAGCTCGGCATCGAGTTCGGCACGGTCACGCACATATGTTATCCCGCCGGCCCTTGAAATGACGTCACCGAGCGGCGGCATGTTACGCGCGGCGGACGCGCAGTGAATCACTGAAAAGCCATTGGTTGGATGCGCTGCCGCATTGGCTAGTAGCAGATTCGCGCACAGGTCAACCGGAATCGAATCGTTTACGGCCGTTCTTGCCGAGTCAGGAAAGACGCGTATACCTCGCGCGATCGCCTTTAACAGCGCGGGTAGCGCGTTGTCGAAGCGGCAAAAACCGCGTGCCGGGAACTCCCATGCGCCGCACGCTGACGTGACGCGCGCCAGTAAGATTGGCAAGCCGGGATAGCGCTCGTGCAGCAGCCGCTCGGCGAGATTTTTCGCGTATGAGTAGGCGTTCGGCCATTCATGCAGGCGTGCCTCGTCTCCGGCCAGTACGGCGCTAAGTTCCTGTTCGGCGGAATAGTCTTGAAACACCGTTTCCGCGATCCGCGGCGTGCGCAGATGCAACGCCGCCCAGTAACTAGAGGTGACGACGTAAGCGCGCAGCTTGCTGAACTGCGATGCAAGGGCAGCGCCTTCCAGGACGGGCAGCGTATTGGCGGCAACTTGTGCGGATAAACCGACATCCCAACGAGTGTATGCTGCCAAATGAAAGATGACGTGCACGTCGCGGGCCAATTTCTGCACCGTATCACAGTCTAAGCCCCATGCAGGTCGTGTCACGTCCGCATTGATCCACACGACCTTCGGATGGCTGCCCCCTGGCTGCTTTCTATATAAGCAGTAAATGCGGCCGATGTCAGGCAGTTTGTCCAATATGGTGCGCAACAGCACGGATCCGATGAATCCGGTGGCGCCGGTGATCAATACCTGCTTTTTGCTATAAAACCGCTGCATGATGCATGTCCTGTGTGGCTGGCGTAACCCGGATTTCATCAAGCCACGAGGTTCGGACACAGCAAAGTGCGACGCTGCATGCTGCAATGCGAAAATCTGTCCGCGGTATACCATTGGCCGACCGCTGGACACATCACTGTTTCGGCTGGCAGGTCGTCAATTTAGCTTCACGCTGTCGCAGGCCGACCGCTGGCAATCATTGCCGGTCGTTAACACATGGTTGACGAAATCACCGGGCTGTAGGCGTCACGCTTGCGTCCGAACGGTGCGGAATGCCGTAGGCGATCGTTGCGACCGACACGCCGCTGAAAATGATCGATAACGCAGTCATTCATCCGACATGCTCAAACAGCACAGTGCTTACGACATCCTCGCCGAAGGCCACACCGACGATATCCTCCCCCACGGCCAGATCCGCAGCGAATTGGGAACTGTGATCAGCCCGTGCCGGCACCGTCGTACGCTTGCTGGGGGCATACGGCATCACCCCACGACGGCTTACCGCCGTGAGGCGCGCCGACAACGTCCCGCTGGCCATCGGCAACGATGCAGCCATTCGCGTAACCAACCCGCGCGACGATACTGGTGCAATATTGAGGATCCAGCTACGCGCCGACGGCAGTCAGCGCTGCGCTAAATAGAGTCGACTCGTTCGACGCCCTGCACGGTTTGCGCCGCGTGGTACGAGGAGCGCACCAATGGCCCGGCGATCACCTGCCGGAAACCCAGTTCCATCGCCGTCGTGCGCAACGCGTCGAACGCCGCGGGGTTCACGTAGCGCTTCACCGGCAAATGCCCTGGCGACGGCGCCAGATACTGCCCGAGCGTGATGATGTCCACGCCGTGCCGACGCAAGTCCTGCAGTGTCGCAATAACCTCGTCGTCACGCTCGCCGAGGCCGAGCATCAGGCCTGACTTAGTCAGCAGCGCTGGGTTACGCGTTTTAACCTGTGCGAGCAACGCCAGCGATCCGGCATAATCGGCGCCCGGCCGCGCGACACGGTACAGTGAAGGAACGGTTTCGATGTTGTGGTTGAACACATCCGGCCACGACATCGACAGTGCGTCCAATGCTCGATGGGTCCTGCCGCGAAAATCCGGCGTCAGGATTTCCACGCCCACGCCCGGCACGCGTGCGCGCAATGTCTGCACGCAGCGCGCGAAGTGCCCCGCGCCACCATCGCGCAAGTCGTCGCGATCCACCGAGGTCACGACGACGTAGCGCAAACCGAGTACGGCCGCTGCATCGGCCAATCTCGCCGGCTCCTGCTCATCCAGCGGCGGTGGCCGGCCATGGGCGACGTCACAAAACGGGCACCGGCGCGTGCAAATGCCCCCCATCACCATGAACGTCGCACTGCGCTGAGCGAAGCACTCGCCGATGTTCGGGCACATCGCTTCCTCACATACCGAGTGCAGGCCGTGCTCGCGCAGTACCGCAGCCACGTGTGCGACGGCTTCGCTCATCATCGGCCGCGCCCGCAGCCATGCCGGCTTTGGCAACGGCGCACCGTCCGGATGCACGACCTTCACCGGGATACGAGCGAGCTTGTCGTGACTGCGCGCGCCGCGCTGCCCGAGCGCAGTCAAGCTCCGGTACGGCGTCACCGTTCCCATCGTCAGTCTCCGAGGAACGCGTTCAACACCTGGTTGACCTCGGCAGCCGCCTCCATCTGCACCATGTGCCCTTTGCCTTCGATGATGTGTGACTGCACGCCCGCAGGCAGCCCCTGTGCATGCAGCGACGGAATGATGCGGTCCTCGCTGCCCCAAATCACCAGCGTGCGCGGTGCCAGCTCGGCGAGCCGGTCACGGTACACGTGCCGCTGAACACCATCGCCGAATGCCGCCGCCGCGATCTTGGCGAGCGTCTCGTTTACGCCGTCCAGACGCTTGTACTTAACGATGTCCTCAACCAATTGGCGAGTGACCAGCGCAGGATCTGCAAACAGCTTCAGCAGGTGCGGCTTGAGCGTATTGCGGCTGGTCCCGGCCACGAATCCGCTAATGTAATCTGCGTCGATTTCGCGGCCTAGTCCTGCGCTGGCGATCAGTGCCAGCGACGCAACTCGCTGCGGCTCCACGCTGGCGATCTGCAGTGCAACGGCGGCGCCCATCGAATGGCCCACCAGGTGCGCACGCTCGATCCCCTCTTCGCGCATGAACGCGGACACATACTGGGCAAGCTCGTCCAATGTGCCGGCTTTCAGCGGCTTGCTCGACTCCCCATGCCCCGGCAGGTCCAGCGCCCATACCGCGCGACGCGCCGCCAGCTCGGCGTGGTTGAACAGCCAGTTGTTCAGGTCACCGCCGAACCCGTGGATTAACAACACCGGAACGCCGCCATCGCCTTGCTTCAAGTAGCGGATCGTATGCGAGCCGACGATGCGCTTCTGCGGCTGCGGTCCCGTGTCAGCCGCATCGGCCGCGGCCGGCACGAAATCGCGCTGGAACGCCGCAACGGCTTCGTCGATTTGGGCATCGCTCGCGTCGGTATCAGCCACCACCGCCAACAAGGCGCCGACCGGCAGCGTTTCGCCTTCGACGGCAATCTGCCGGCGCAACACACCGTCAAATGCACATTCCACGCCAGAGGAAATTTTCTCTGTCTCCACGTCAAGCAACTCATCGCCCTTAGATACCTTGTCGCCGATCTGCTTGAGCCACCCGTTGACCTGGCCCTGCTCCATCGACAGTCCCCACTTGGGCATCGTAATCATGTGAATCGGCATCGATCAGCTCCTTACCTTCGTCACGGCCGCCGCGATCTTCTCAGACGACGGGATGTACATGTCCTCCAACACGCCGGCAAACGGGGCTGGCGTATGCGGCGCGGTCACCAGCTCGATCTGCGCCTTGAGCGATTTGAATGCGCGCTGCGCGATGAGTGCGGCAATGTCAGTCGCCACCGAGCAACGGGGGTTGGCTTCATCGACGACCACCACTCGACCGGTGCGCGACGCGCTCTCCAAGATCGTTTCCTCGTCCAGCGGCGACGTCGTGCGTAAGTCGATCACTTCGACGTCGATGCCTTGCCTGGCCAGCACATTGGCCGCCTCCACCGACTGGTGCACCATCCGTCCATAGGTGATAATCGTCGCATCGTCGCCGTCGCGCACCACGTTGGCCTCGCCAAACGGAATCGCATAAGACTCCTCCGGCACGTCCCCTTCTCGGCTGTACAACAGCTTGTGCTCGCAGAAAATCACCGGGTCATCATCGCGGATCGACTGGATCAACAGCCCTTTCGCGTCATAGGGCGTGGACGGACATACCACCTTCAGCCCAGGCACATGCGTAAACAGCGACGTGAGCATTTGTGAGTGTTGGGCGGCAGCGCGCAGTCCCGCACCCTGCATCGTGCGGATCACCACCGGGGTAACCGCCTTGCCGCCAAACATGTAACGGAACTTGGCCGCCTGGTTGAATATCTGGTCGAAGCACACTCCCATGAAGTCAATGAACATTAGTTCGGCGACCGGCCGCATGCCGCATGCGGCGGCACCAACTGCCGCGCCAATGAACCCGCCCTCGGACAACGGTGTGTCGAGCACCCGCCCAGGGTATCGATGGAACAGCCCCTTGGTCACCCCGAGCACGCCACCCCACGCATCCTGCTCGCCGGGCGAGCCCGCACCGCCGGCGTTGTCCTCACCCATCACGATGACGTTTTCGTCGCGCGCCATCTCTTGGCTCAACGCCTCGTTTATAGCTTGTTGGTAAGTGATCTTCCTGGCCATGGCCGTCTCCTGGTAGCTCGTTTCGAATTGGATCGGAGCGCGGCGCACGCACGCCGCGCGTCGCTTCTCGCATCGTGCCGCGACGTCTGACGGGGCATCGCCCCGCTGCGCATCGCATCCATTACGCCCTCCTCACGGATAGGCGACGTAGACGTCGCTCAGCAAGTCCGCTTCGGTCGGCAGCGGGGCAGCCTTCGCGCTGTGCACCGCGTCGTCTATCAGCGCCTTGACGCGCTCATCGATCGCGCGCAGCTCATCCACTTGGACCAGTTCGCTGCGTACCACGCGCTCCTCGAAATGCTTTAAGCAGTCGTTTTCTTCTCGAGCCTTCTGCACTTCTCCTGGTTCTCGGTACGTCTGCGCGTCGCCCTCGAAGTGCCCGTAATAGCGCGTGAACTTGACCTCGACCAGCGTCGGGCCGCCGCCGTGTCGAGCACGGCTGATGGCTTCGCCCAGCGCCTCGTACACAGCGAAGAAATCGAATCCGTCCACAATCACGCCGGGCATACCGAAGCCATTGGCGCGGTCGGCAATGTTGTCGGCCGCGACGGACCACGCTGCCGATGTCGCTTCAGCGTATCCATTGTTTTCAGCCACAAAAATAGCCGGCAACCGCCAGACCGAGGCCAGGTTCATCGATTCGAAAATCACACCCTGGTTGGACGCGCCGTCACCGAAGAAGCAAACGCCAACACCGCCGGTCTTCTTGAACTTGGCGGCTAGCGCGGCGCCACACACCAGCGGCGCGCCTGCGCCAACAATGCCGTTCGCGCCTAACATGCCGCGCGACAGGTCAGCGATGTGCATCGAGCCGCCTTTGCCCCGGCAAACGCCAGTGCGGCGGCCGTAGATCTCGGCCATCATGCCATGCACGTCGACGCCCTTGGCAATGCAATGACCGTGGCCACGGTGCGTCGTCGCCACATAATCGATATCGTTCAGGTGCATCATCGTGCCGACCGCGGACGCTTCCTCACCCGCGTAAAGGTGAACGAAGCCTGGGATTTCACCGGTCGCGAACTCGACGTGCAAACGCTCCTCGAACTCGCGGATCGTACGCATCGACCGGTACGCGTCGAGCAATGTCTCGCGGGTAAGCTGGCTCGATATCGACATGGTTAGGCCTCCTATTAGTGTATCGTGCTAGTTAAACAACGCTGCTGCGCGTTCGCGCAGGAATTGCCGTGCCGCGCTGAAACGCAGGGTTCGTTCGACATCGACCGTCAGCGGTCCCTCCCAGTCGAGCGAAACGACATAGGTTTCACCTTTTTCAATTTCGATCTCGCGCTCGCCGTCGAACGCCAACGTGCCGTAAACGGCGTCGAGCATGACCTGCTGGCCGACCTCCAACCGCTTACAGTCAGTCATCCACACGGTGCCGATTTGGCCCGGCGCGATGGGTGCAACTAGCGGCACGCCAGCCGGCGGTGCATCGGCAAATGTCATCTGCAAGCCATGCGGCGCAGTGCGGGCCACCGGCGCCCACGCGGCGCCAATCGACGACAGGCCAATGGCATCGGCGGCGGCGAAGGTCAGGAACAAGGCGTGAATATCAGACGGATCGGATACCGCACGCGCGCCGATGAAGCGCTGCCGGCTCACGCACAGGTCAACCAGCGCAATCTCCTCATGTCCGCGCTTGCGTCCAGATACACAGCGCACCACGAGGCGTTTGTTGCGTGACAGTGCCGCGTCCGAGGGAACTGCGCCGATCGCGACCAGGGCGCCGGCCAGGCCCGCCACGGTCGCTTCGCGCAGATCCGGGAAGCTGTTGTTAGTGCCAGTGGACAACGTGAGCAGCGGCACGTCGCGGCAGTGCATCGCCACCGCGCGATGGGTGCCATCGCCACCCAGTACGGCGATCAGCGATACGCCGCGCTCGACCATGTACGCCACACCCGCATGCGTGTCGGCCACGCGCTGCGTCATCGGCAGGTCGATGAACTCCACCTGCGGCCACCGCTCGCGTCCGCCCAGGGCCGCCTGCGTCTGCACAGCGCGCAACACGAGCGCCGCGACACCTGTTTTGTCCCGCAGTGTTAATACGCGACGCACGCCCAACGCACCCAGCCCTGCAAGTAGCCGGACCACCATGTTCGCTTTTTCGGCAGTCGGGAACACCGACGCATGCGTGGTCAGGCGACGAATATCGCGACCCGATGCAGGATTGACGATGATACCGACCGCCGGAACGGTGCTTGACACGGCGTTGTCTCCTTGCCCGGCGTTGCCGCCCGGCGTCACCGCTCATCAGCATGAGCGGACATGTTGCTGACAGGCACTGTCATTGCAATGTGCATGCCAATATGAGCGAGCCACGTTCACGCCATCCGCGCCAGCCCATCGCGATGGGGCTGCGTGGCCCATACGAAGAAACTGCACGCGCGGTGGCGCCACGCTGTGCGTCTCCTGGCTGTCTCAATACGTCGCCGTCCGTATGCGCTCGCCCGCATCGACTGGCGGCACAGCGTGACGACATCAAGCCGGGACAAGCCCGCTGCGACGGGGTGGGGACAAGTTGACAGGCCAGCGCAACATGCCTAGACGAGCGTGAGACGCGTGGCGCCGCCTGATGAGACGATCGTCTCACGCCACTGGCATGTTGCAATGCAACGTGTGCCGAAGGCGATGAATGTGCTAAAAACAGCTCAAGCTGCAGGTTCTCTGACGGAGTTCGCGATGCCGTACGTTTCATCCAACCAGCACATCAAGCGCGTACACAGCGCGATCGAAAGTCACAACACACCACTCAATAATGAAGCGTCGCGCCTCGTTTCGTCTTGGCAACGTTCGCTCGAGCGGTACCGGCTCGATCCGTCCTCGCGCGTGGGGCCGCGCGTCGTCACCGCTAGCGAACTGCGCGAGTTGCGCGAGCGCGAAGAGGCATTTTTGCGTGCATCGGGCCAATGCCTGTCTAGGCTGCACGCGACGGTCCGCACCGCTGACTATTGTGTATTGCTAACTAATGCACATGGCGTGACGATCGACTATCGGATCGACCGCGATCGTCGCCCGGACTTCAAGCAGGCGGGCTTGCACATCGGATCGTGTTGGTCTGAACAGGAGGAAGGCACGTGCGGCATCGCTAACGTGCTCGCCGACTTAGCCCCAATTACCGTGCATAAGACGGATCATTTCCGCGCCGCGTTCACCACGCTTACGTGCAGCGCGGCGCCGATCTTCGCGCCGGACGGGTGTCTGATTGGCGTGCTCGATGCGTCGGCAATCCGCTCGCCGGACAATCGCGACAGCCAGGGATTGATCTACCAATTGGTGCGACAAAACGCCCGATTGATCGAGGACGCCTACTTCCTGAACCAGACCACCCACCATTGGATCCTGTTCGGCCACACCAGCCGGCACTTCGTCGAGGCGTGGCCGGAGGTACTGATCGCGTTCGACGAGGGCGGCAACCTTGTTGCGGCCAACGCCCACGCTCGCGAGACCATTCCAGGGCTCTCCGGCGGTGCCCGTGGCCACCTGGCTGACTTGTTCGACGTGCCGCTTGCGCGCATGCTCGATGCGTCGAACCTGCATGACGTGCTGCCGTTGCGGCTGTACGCGTCGGGTACGATCCTGTATGCGCGAATCCGTAGACCGCAACGGCGCGGGCACGCGGCGGGCGTCTTGACTTCAGCGCGTGCTGCCAGGCCAGCGGCGTCAGCACGGCCTGCATCATCGTTACGCGGCGCGCTGCCGCACGATGGTAGGGCGCCCGGCCCATCCGGTATGCGGCCCGGTATGCCAGCCGGTCGTCTATCCGATACGCCGGCCGGCACTGGACCACTGGAAGCCTTCGCGCAGAGCCAGGATCGGCGGGTCGCCCAGGCGGCGAGCATTGCGCTGCGCGTCGCGGAGCGGCGCCTGCCGATCCTGATTCTCGGGGAAAGCGGCTGCGGCAAAGAGGTCTTCGCGC
Source organism: Mycetohabitans sp. B3 (assembly GCF_021498065.1). Taxonomy (NCBI): domain Bacteria; kingdom Pseudomonadati; phylum Pseudomonadota; class Betaproteobacteria; order Burkholderiales; family Burkholderiaceae; genus Mycetohabitans; species Mycetohabitans sp. B3. The sequence continues at coordinate 31,221 of NZ_JAHLKN010000027.1, forward strand.
GCGCGATTCATGAGTCGGGCATCCGATGCCAGCAACCCTTCGTGGCGGTGAACTGCGGTGCGCTGCCGGAGTCGCTGATCGAAAGCGAGTTGTTTGGGTATGCGGCCGGCGCGTTCACGGGCGCACGCAGCAAAGGCACGCGCGGCAAGATCGCGCTCGCGCATGGCGGCACGCTATTCCTAGACGAGATCGGCGACATGCCGCTGTCGCTGCAAACACGGCTGCTGCGTGTACTAGCCGACGGCGAGGTACTACCGTTGGGCGCCGAGACGGCGACCCGCGTCGATGTAAACGTGATTTGCGCGACACACCGCGACCTGGACGCAATGGTCGCGCAAGGCACTTTTCGCGAGGACCTGTACTACCGCCTCAGCGGGGCGGTACTACGGCTGCCGCCGCTTCGCGAACGTATCGACATTCGGGCGCTGATACAGGCCGTTTTCGACGACGAAGCGCGCACCGTGCCGCATAAGCTCGTGCTCGATCCCGCGGTACTTGAACGCCTGTGCCATCATCCGTGGCCCGGCAACGTGCGGCAACTGCGCCACGCATTGCGCTACGCATGCGCCGTAACCGATACAAACCGGGTCGAATGGTGCCATTTGCCAGCCGAAATCGCATCCGAACTAAGCTCACCGGCGACGCCGCCGGTGACGCTCGAATCACTGACCGACGAGCGAGAACGTATCGTCGCTGCGCTGACGCGGAATCAGTGGCGCCCCATTCCGGCGGCGCAGGCACTTGGCATATCGCGCGCAACGCTGTACCGGCGCATCGCCAAGCTGGGCATCGTCCCACCCCACCGGCTGCCGGCCGCATAGGTCCACGCAGAACATACGGTATCCTGTCATTTGGCTCGGCGCCTGTCTTGCGCGTCTCGCCGGATGGCGGCATGCTTAGGCTGAATCGTCGACAGCCATTTGACACACAAGGGCTCAATGCGTGACGCGACGGTCCTCGCCTGCATGAAAAGATGGATCAGAGAGCCCGTCAAGTTCGCGCCGGCATGGACTGCTGGCGCGCCACTCCCTACGGCATTCCAGGCCGCCGCCGCGCGCCGACAGGTTTTGCCGGGTACGGCGTCAGCCTAATGCTATTCATTGTCGCATTGCGCAACCTAGGCACGGCCTGCGCCGGCGACTATTTCTTGGTGGCACCGCTGTTTAGTTGCACCGCTGTTCGGCGTCGTATTGTCGCTCGCGCTTTGGCCCGCGATGCCGCCAGGGCAATGCTAGTGGGCGGTGGCGTTGATGGCAATCAGGGGTAGGGCTTCATCCCTCATCGGCATCACCATCGATCGCGGGCTCTCACGCAAGCTTTGTGCGCATAAAGTTTTGCCGCGCAGCATAAACGCTCGCGCGCGAACGAAAAGGGTCCGCACAGGACTGTGGTATAACGCTTCGCGACTACGGGTACGCCTTCGCGCCATCAACGTGTCGTCGAGCCGTCATAGCCATCCACCACACGCTGCTCATGGAACGATTATCATCGAGGGAGGCCGGCACGGCACAGCGCGTCCGGATTATTTTCCACATCACCGAATTCAACGACGATGACATTGAGAGCACACTGATCCAATAGTTGCGCGTCTTCGATCGCAAATGGCTGAATTTTTTCCAAGCACGACAACATCTGGGCAAGCGCAGCAAACTCGAACGCATCGCGCGCGACATCTTCAATACGGTTGTTGTGCGCCGTTATGTGTCACAGCGCATCGCCCATCTTGCCCGCGAGCATCATCTAATCGTCGATTTCGATATGTCGCTGCGCCGCATCGCAGGCCGGTACGGTGTCGGATGGCTCGGAGTCAATCACTTCAGCTTCGATGCTCGGCTTGGTGGCCGGCCCCGCAAAATCCGGCGCTTGCTGAAACAATATCAAGCCTACGATCGGATTGCGGCGCTGACCGAGCACATGGCCGATGAAGCACAGGCGATGTTCGGCTCGCGGCTACCTCCGCTGCTGGTGCTGCCGAATGCGATCGATATCGCGGCAATCCACGAACGTGCGTCCCATCAGGTCGGCAGCGCGTCAATGCCTGATGAGCCCTATATCGTCTCGGTAGCCCGCCTCGACGAGATCCAGAAAGACCATCGCACGCTGTTGCGAGCATATCAACGTTTGGTGATGGCGCACGTCGTACGCGAGCATTTGGTGATCGTGGGCGACGGAGCGTTTCGCGCCGAACTCGAGCAATTGGCGCGCGAGTTGGGTATCGGCGAGCGTGTGCACTTCACCGGTCAATTGAACAACCCGCATCCAGTGATCGCCGGCGCGACACTCCAGATACTGAGTTCGCGCTACGAAGGCATGCCGATGGTGCTGCTCGAGGGCCTCGCGCTGGGCAGGCCGATTATCGCAACCGACTGCCCGACCGGGCCCAGCGAAATCCTCAATGGCGGCCGTGCCGGCATTCTCGTTCCGGTCGGTGACGTCGACGCGATGGTAGACGCCATGCGCACGGTGCTGACCAACCCTGCGCTGCGCACCGAACTCGCCGGACGCGCTCGCCAGCGAGCGCAACATTACGGCATCGACGCAAGCAACGCGAGACTGAAGGCGTATGTCGACACGATTCTTGCATCCAGGCGCGCCGTACCGGCGGCGACCGGAACATCCTGACCAGCGTCGAACAGCCGTCTTCATATCAATTGCACTATTGATTCGTTCGCGGCGATTTTGTCCGGCGTATGCTATAGGCGTCACGCCAGCTTGCAAGATACCCATGGAGATATGCCGCAATTACAAGGGCTACACGATATTGCCCAGCGCAGAGCCGCTGGGCAACGGCCTGTATGCCGCCAATCTCGACCTCGAAGGCCAGCAGCATGGCACACGGTCGCACGTGGAGCATTTCGAGGCGCTCGACTATTTCTTCGAGGCCGAACAGGCCACCGCATACGCATTGCACTGGGGAAAATTGTGGATTGATACACAGCACCGGCTCAAGGCAGCATGAGGTGACGTTCGGCATACCGGCGCCACGAGCCGGCTCGCGCGATGACGAATCGAAGGCCGACCTAACGCTACCGGCGATCGAGTGCCTCCTGGCATTATCGGCGAGCGCGAGCCGCGTAGACCGGTTGCACTGCGTCGGGCAAAACCATTGACGGCAATACGAACGTGTCCCAAGGATTCACTAGGGACACGCCGGTTTCAACAAATCGGCCATATTGCGCGTCACAACGATCATGCGGTGCAGCTATGCCGTTGCGGTAATTAGATAGCGCCTGGATACCTTATAAAAGTCCGATGAAGTAACCAGCGGCCCAGCGCCATTCTCACGCCACCGGCAAGTCGGGCCACTTTCGCGGCACTGTCTCGGCTACTGGCGATCCAATGCCGGCGGCCGCCAGTTCGAGCGGCGCATCACTGCACTTGGGCCATAGATCCGCATGACCATCCTGAAATGGCCGGTCGGCGATACGAGCCAGTTCGCTGCGGCGGGGCGCGCTGGCGCGGTCGGCTGCACGGTGATATCAATCGACCCGTCCTGGTTGCGCACTAGATGATCGCGATCGGTCAGCACGACATGGCGATTACGCCACCCCGGCCTATGCGCGTCGCCCCTAAACGACGCGCCGACGCCGCCGGCTTCGTCGTCATCCAACGGCTCCGCGACGAGCGTCCAGCCGCCGGCCGAGACGGGCAACTGGTTACGCGTGAAATGCATCATGTAGTCATTCTTCCCCGATAGCGGGCGGTTGTCGCGGTCCACATCGGCGACCAGCGTCAACACATCCTCCGTCAGACCTGCGCCGGGCACCACCGTGGCAACGTACGCGCGATACGCATAATCCTGTCCGTAGCTGCCCGCATCGTCATCAAACCAACGCCATCCGTTCGCCGCCACGACACCGTTCGGGGGCACGCTACGCACGCGTGCCCTGCCCTGCTCGATACCGACCGCAAATGCCTTGGCCGAGACGGGCGACAGTGTAAAAGGCTGGCCCGGCACGATGCCGAGCTGCTTAAGCATTTGCAACGCGTGATCGTCCGTGTCAGCCACCGGTGGGCTATCGACCAGCGCCGCGGACAAGCGGGTAAAGAAGGCCTGAGCACTCATCTGGTCGACGCGGGCGAGCGCGGCGGCAACGGTCGAGCCATCATCGGCCGGGCGCCACGCGCCACGCGCGGCGCTACCGGTCATACGGCTGCCTGTTGATGTGCCGGCCGGCGACGGCGAAACGCGGGCAAACGCCGACGACGGTACGGCGCCGTGCTTGCCCAGCCATGCGGTTAGTGGCGCGACCCGTGGAGTTGCATTCGGCTTATGCGACCGTGCGGCACCGCGCGCCACCCCCGGCTCCACCACGCGAAGCATCAGATAACGGGTTGGCGAATCCACGCGTGCAACGCCAGGCGGCAAGCTGCCCATCCAGCCCGGCCCGACGAACGCGATGGTTTGCGCGCGCGAGCCGGTCGTGCGGGTGCCAGCCGACACGGCGACGTTGGTCCACATGTCATTGGCCTGCACCAGTGTGTAGCGGCCATGTGCGTCGGGCAACGACAGCACGACTGGCTCAGGGCCGAGATCCAGCCACCCGCTGCTGACAAAGCCCGGCTCACCGGACGTCCCCGTATAGAGTTGGTTGACCGGACGCGTCGCCGTCTGCGCCTCGCGCAGCACGTCCATCACCACCAGGGGATAGCCGAACACATACGAATCGGCCACCTCTGTCGCCGTCCAGCCGGCATTGCTCGCGCTCGACGGCGAGGGCCCCGCGCAGCCGATGGCCAGCACGGCGGCGGCCAATGCGCCACAATATGAAACAGGGGTAGGCACGCGTGCGACGACGCGCGACGCATGCAGCAGCGACTTGAGTTGCATCATCAGGATTGCCTCGTATTTGTTATTCGCAGACCACCCGATGCGGCCCATTCCGCCCCGGACCCCGTGCTGCGACCTGCGGCCGTGGTCCTCGGCCGGCTGCAAACTATAAACCGCGACAAGATTGTTGACATGCGGTTGGCTCTTGTCAATTGGACAACACATGCTGCACCTACCGATGGACGACACCCATGTTTCTGCAGCACGCCGAAGGCCAACCCCATGCCTTTCAAAATCGATGCCGGCGCAGAATGGCTCGACACGCCGCAGCGCCCCGTCGCATACCCTGATCCGGTGTGACGTGACGCGCGCACTGATTCGGACGCGCTCGCTTTGTTGCAAGGCTCAAGCGCTTACGTGTCGCCAGGCTGGTATCCGAGCAAACAACAGGCCCATCGTGCCGCACCGACCTACGACTTATGCAGCGATGCACGCCTAGGACCGCCTCGTCGTACATGACGATTCGTGATAGGTGCGCGCGCTGTTCGCCCGGCTCATGCGACAGATGCAGGTACGTGTGACAGACTCGTTATGGAACGCATGTGGCGGACTCACCATGGAAACTGAGCGACGCGCCGCCTGACTTTCTCGATCATTTAGCCAATCAAGTGGTCAGCATCGAATTAACGGTTACCCGTTTGCTCGGTAAGTGGACGGTTAGCCAGCATCGCAGCGCGCAGGATCGGGCACGCGCGAACGCGGGGTTGCGTTCGCAGGGGGTTGCGTTCAATGGCAACCACAGAGGCGGTCGCGATCGCCGAGTGGATTGACCGAGCAGCCCAGTAGGGGTGCACAGCCGCATGGTGCAACACGTGCCAGCCGCTTTGCACACCTTTGGTCACCACGATGAGGATAACTTGTGTCGGGTTGAAGTTGAGCGCGACCATCAACTGCATCAGTGCGATCATCGGCAGCACGAATGTAGGGTGGTACAACTGGCGTTCAATCAGCGCTCTCATCGGATGCTCCACTTGCGATGCGACATCGCCTCGTGCATCGTGGCCACCGAGCCGCACGATATCGCTGTTCCTACGTCGATGCATGGCATGGTAGGAACTACGCGAGAACGGATAAATCGGCTGCAACGAAATGGACTTGTTGGATTGGATGAACAATCGGCGCGGCAGCCATCCGTCGGATGACCGTCGCGCCGCTCCATGGCGGCCGGCGAAAAACCTTTAGCGCGCAGCCAGCGGCGAGGCCGGTTGCGTTGGAGACGTTGGCGCATCCCAGCCGCCGCCCAGCGCGCGTATCAGGTTCACCGTGTACACCGCCTGCGCGCCGGTCAGCTGCATGGCCGCACGCTGGTTCTGTAGCACCGTGCGCTCCGAATCGATCACGTCCAGATAGCTGACTGAGCCCTCGCGGTACTGCGCGCGCGACAACTGTGCAGTCCGACCCGATGCCTGCACGGAGTCGTCGTTCTGCGCCTGGATCTGGTCGGTCAGGATGCGCAAGTTTGCGAGGTTATCCTCAACTTCCTGGAACGCGACGAGCACCTGCTGCCGATCGGATGACATGCGACTTGCGCGCCATAGCATGCCGAATACACAACCAGCGGAGTAACGGAGCAGCACGATGCTCGATACATCATCGAACTCGCCCGATGCGTTTTCGTCGCTCGGAGACTGGACCCTGAGCACGCCGCTCTGGATGCCGTATCGACCGACGGTAGCCTCTTCGGTCGCGGCGCCGGACCCGGGATGGGCATCGTGGCGGTCGTGCTGTCGCGCGTGGCAGCGGCGTGACGGGTCGCCGTGTGACCTTGACCCTCCCATCATGGGAAGGCTGATACTGCATTCCTCCTGTATCGCGCCCCGACATGATGAAAACCTCCCCGACCTACATGACATCGCTGGATATTGAAGGCATGACATGCGCCTCCTGCGTGACGCGTGTCGAGCGCGCACTCGGCAAGGTGCCGGGGGTATCCCATGTGACCGTCAATCTGGCGACCGAGCGGGCATCGGTCACGGCCGGGCTCGATGTGGCGGCTCCCACACTCGTCGCCGCCGTCAAGAAGGCTGGCTACGACGCACGTCTGACGCCCGAGACGCCCGCTGCGGCTTCACACGAGAACGCAATGCGGCCGCTGGCGTCGGTGATCGTCTCCACCTTGCTGACACTGCCGCTGCTGGCGCCCATGATCGAGATGCTGGCAGGCGCCGCGCCATCGCCCCACTCCGGCGAGCCGATGGCGGACATACAGGCGGCGATAGGCCACGGTGCGCCGAGCGTGCCGATTCTGCTGCAAGCCGTGCTGGCGACCGTGATCCAGTTCGTGCTCGGCGCGCGCTTCTACGTATCCGGCTACACGGCCGTGCTAGCGCTGTCCGGCAACATGGACCTGCTTGTCGCGCTGGGCACATCGGCCGCTTATGGATTGTCCCTTTACCAATGGGCGACCCACCCACATGGCGGTGCCCCCCTCTATTTCGAGGCATCCGCCGTGATCATCACGCTGGTGCTGTTCGGCAAGTGGCTCGAAACCCGCGCTAAGCGACAGACCACCGCCGCGATCCGCGCACTAAACGCGCTGCGGCCCGATACAGCCCGCGTGCGTATCGACGGCACTGAACGTGAGCTACCACTGTCCGACGTGCGCGTCGGCATGCAAGTGATCGTGCGTCCCGGCGAGCGATTCCCGGTCGATGGCCGCATCGTCGGCGGCCGCACGCACGCGAACGAAGCCATGTTAAGTGGCGAGAGCCTTCCCATGGCGAAAGACGAAGGCGACACAGTGCACGCCGGCTCGCTGAACGGCGAAGGCGCAGTCGTGATCGAGGCGACGGGGATCGGTGCACAAACGATGCTGGCTCAGATCATCCAGCTGGTCGAGACCGCGCAAGCCGCGAAGGCGCCCATCCAGCGACTGGTGGATCGCGTCAGCGCCGTATTCGTGCCGGCCATCATCGCGATTGCACTGGTCACGCTGTGCGGCTGGTTGCTCGCCGGCGCACCGGTCCAACATGCGATCTTGAACGCAATCGCCGTATTGGTGATCGCCTGCCCCTGTTCGCTTGGGCTTGCGACGCCAACCGCCATCCTTGCCGGCACCGGCGTCGCGGCCCGGCATGGGATGCTGATCAAGGACGCCGAGGCACTGGAGCTTGCTCATCGAGTGAACGTCATCGCGCTCGACAAGACCGGCACGTTGACCGACGGCAAGCCCGTCGTCGTGGCCTTCGATGCATTAGAGGGCACAGACGAGGACGCGCTGTCGATTGCCGCCGGTGTGCAGCAGCACAGCGAACATCCGCTGGCGCGCGCAATCGTCGCCTTGGCACAGCAGCGGCAGGTGGTTGCCGCCAAGGCGCGCGACACCCGAGCTATCGCTGGACGTGGCATCCAGACAACGATCGGCGACGCGATCTTTGGCATCGGCAGCACGCGATGGCTGCGCGAGCTTGGCATCGCGCCCGATGCGGCACTGCAGGCGCGTTCGGACGCGCTGCAGCGGGCCGGCAACACCGTATCGTGGCTGGTGCGCGTGGCACCTTCGCCCGCCCCACTGGCGCTAATCGCGTTCGGCGACACGGTCAGGCCATCGGCCCAGGCGGCGCTCGCCCGGCTCACTGCATCGGGCATGCGCACCCTGCTGATGACGGGCGACAACGGCGGCAGCGCAGCGGCAGTCGCCTCAGCGGTTGGCATCGCCGAAGTGCATGCGGACATGTCGCCGCAGGACAAGGCCGCGATGATCGCGCGGTTGCGCGAGCAAGGCAATGTGGTGGCGATGGTTGGCGACGGTGTCAACGATGCGCCGGCGCTGGCCGCCGCCGACTTGGGCATCGCGATCGGCAGCGGCACGGACGTCGCGATGCACGCTGCCGGCATCACGTTAATGCGTGACGATCCTGCACTGGTGGCCGACGCACTGGACCTATCACGACGTACATATCGCAAAATCTGGCAAAACCTATTCTGGGCTTTTGTCTACAACGTCGTCGGCGTGCCATTGGCCGCGCTCGGGTGGCTCAATCCGATGATCGCAGGCGCGGCGATGGCCTTGTCCAGCGTGAGCGTCGTGGGCAATGCGTTGCTGCTGCGGCGATGGCGCAGCAGCAACGCACGGGCGCGCCGGCCCATGTAGAATCATTGGCATGCCCAACACTCCATCCCGTACTCCCGCTGCTCGCGCGGCGCAGGCCGGCTCACCGGTGGCCGATATCACGCAGGCGTTGCAGCTCGCGCACGCGTACTGCCAGGAGCGCGGCGAATCGCTGACGCCGCTACGGCAGAAAGTCCTGTCGTTGCTGCTGCAATCCGGCCGCGCCACCAAGGCCTACACGCTGCTCGACGAAATGCGCAAGATTCACCCGGGTTCCGCGCCGCCGACCGTCTATCGCGCGCTCGATTTCCTGCAGTCCGTGGGATTGGTGCATCGGATCGAATCGATCAACGCGTTCACGGTATGTCATGACTTGACGCACTGCCGGCACGGAATCCTGATCGTCTGCCAGTCCTGTGGCGCAGTCGCGGAAATCGATGCGCCGGGTGTTCATCACGCGCTGGTGAACAAGATTGAATCGACCGGCTTCACACTTGTCCGAGGCGAACTTGAACTCAAGGGCTTGTGCGCAGAATGCGCGGCAAAGGCTGCGTAACGTAAAGCGGCTTTGGGCCAAGGATCGGGCCGTCGACCGGCCGATCGTTGCCTGATAGTCCATATCATCCGAGCCATCCATGGGTGAGCCATGAGAATCAAGGCACTGAATACCGTTCTTGCTTCCTTCAAAGAAGCCTTCACCTAGCAGACTCCAAGCCCAACTGGCCGGCGCCACTCGAAGACTGCCGGCTCACGCGCGGCGGCTACGCGCCGCGACCGCTATTGCTACACCCGGCGCTGCGCAAGAAAACGCTGCAGCACACCGCCCGAATACACGCTCGCCACCTCGGCGAGGAACGTCGAGAACGACACCGCGGCGTGTGCGTCAGCGACATCCGAGATCGTGCGGACCACCGCGCAGCGCACGTCGTACTCATGACAGACCTGCGCCAGCGCCGCCCCTTCCATTTCGACCGCCAATGCGTCCGGCGCGGCCGCTAGCACGGCTTCGCGTGCGGCATGGTCGGCAATGAACCGGTCGCCGCTAACGATGAGCCCCCGATGCACGCGCGGCATATCGTCGATCACACCACGGTAGCGCTGGACGAGCTGCATCGCCTGCGCGCGCACAAACGATGCCGCAGCCACTGCCAGCGCGTCCGACAGGTTATCGTCAGTGCCGAAGCGGGAAACGCCGAGCAACGGCACTTCGAATCGCGGAAACAACGGCGATGCGTCCAGGTCGTGCTGCATCAGCGCATCCGCGATGACGATGTCACCCACCCGCACCTGCCGCGCGACACCACCCGCGACGCCAGTGAAAATAATGGCATCAACACCGAATTGGTGGATCATCGCGGTCGCGGTGGTCGCCGCGGCCACCTTGCCCACGCGCGCCAGCGTCATCACGCACGGCAGGCCGCGCAGCGTGCCAAGCGCGTATTCGCGGCGGCCCAGCATCACCGTGCGCCAATCCGGTGCGGCACGCATTTCGTCGATTAGGGGGGCGATTTCCTCCGGCAGCGCGGCCATGATGCCGAGCGGACGAGCGTTCGATTCTTGTACTGTATTCATAGGTCGGAAAGGACGTTGCGTGCACCGGCCAAGCCGGGCGCGGCCGCCCATGGGTCGGGTCAGGTCGGGCTCTGGCGATACCGAGCCGCTAGCATAGCAGGCTGCCGGCCGCGCGCGACGGGTACGCACTCCATCGCCACGCCGACAGCAGGAAGGGGCAACAGTTGCGGTACACTCGCATCCCAGCCGTTCCCGGAAAAAAGCCTGTTGCATGAACCAGCCAAACTACGCCAGCGCAACCATCGACGAGTTGCACCAGCACCTGGCCAGCGTGATTTTGCCATTGTGGGCCACCCGGGGCTTCAATGACGCATTAGGTCTGCCTTATGACGTGATCGCACCGCCAGGACAGCCTGCGTTGCCGCCCACGCGCTACCGGGCTATGGCCTGTGCGCGCCAACTCTACGTGTTCAGCGCAGCTGGCTGGCACGATCACGCAGACCGCTTGTTCGAATCGCTGCGCAGCCGGTTCGTGGATACGACACATGGCGGCTGGCACTATAGCATCGATGCACAAGGCGCGCCGCAAGAGACGCAAAAGGATTTGTACACACATGCATTCATCGTGTTCAGTTGCGCGGAATATTTCCGGCACCGGGGCAACCGGGATGCACTGGATCTGCTCGAAGCGACACTGCACGTGATTGAAACGCGCTTCGCGACCGACGCCGGTCTGTACAACGCGGTGCTATCCGCCGACTTTCGCACGCTCGTCGACGGCCCGCAGCAGAACCCGATCATGCACTTGGCCGAAGCCTACCTGTCCGCCCGCGACGTACAGCGCGACGCGTGGTTTTCCGATGCGCTGCAGCGTATCGCGGAACAGATGATTGCGACATTCGTGCATCGCCCGACCGGCTGCATCGCGGAGTTGCCGATCGGCTGCAGCGCCTTGCGCATCGAACCCGGACACCAGTTCGAATGGTTCTACCTCGCGTCGAGCGCGCCGGATGTCTTTGGACACAGCGACCTGCCCGAGTGGCTCGGCTCGGCCTATATGTTCTCGCTCCGGCACGGCGTGTCGCCTGTCACCGGCGGAGTGTGCGCTGCGTTGGACGAGCATGGCCATGTGATCGAGCCAAACGAGCGGTTGTGGGCGCAAACCGAATTCGCCCGCGCGCTGGCCACATCGCAAGCGCTGCGGGGCGCCAGCGAGGCGCAAGATGCGTACGTGTCCCTGAAGGCTCAACTCGGCCGTTTCAAGCAGCGCTTCTTGCGCGACTACGGCTGGGTAGAATCGATTGCGCAGGACGGCGCCGTGGTGCGCGCGGACATGCCGTCAACGACGCCCTACCACATGGCGACCATGTACCACGCGGTTGCCCGCTTGCGCACGGGGTCGTGACGCCGGTCCATTCGTGGCCCTTTCGCAGGCGGGGCCCCAGCGATGGGGGGCTCGTATGGGCACCTCGTCAATCAGTCTATCGCTTCCTCGAAGCGACGGCATTGCGAACATGCCGGGCGAGGCCCCTAGCAAGCTTGTCGGCGCATCACTCGATGACGCTGTCTCGCCGCCGCGGTGACTATTATTGCGCCACGAACGAGGTCTCGGCAAACGGCTACATGCCGTCCGTCCAGCCCACCCACGCGAGTAAAACCGGCCGTCTCTCCCCTCTGAGCGATCTCGTCCATGCTGTACGTCCAGATCGTCTCATGCTGAGCGGAACGAACTTCCAGGTCCAGGTCCGCCGCACGGCCTATGCACCAGCAGTTTTTAATATTCAGCCCAAGTTCACTGTCAGCCTTTCGAAACGAAGCACCGGTGCGGGCAAACGGTCGGTCTATGGCAGTTACATCGTATGTCTGTGCTGGTTTAATAAAACCACCGCCTTTTTATCTCGACGGCAAGCCAGTTTATGACAACCTTCTGTGTCACGGCCAACACGCGAATTACAGCGATGATATCGGTGTGATTAAAGCGCAACGCTCAAACGAACTCGCATAGGCAAAACAGCGACACCGCGATAAGCGAGGCGTTTTTAAGCGTTTTGTCTGCAGCGCGAGCTTGCTGTTCATCGTCGCGTACGACACAGCGAACTGATGACGCCCTACAGCAACGGCCTCGTCGAGGGGCATGTCAATCTCGTACACGCGTGTTGATCGGTGCTGACGGTGAAAAAGCCACTTCCAAGTTGCTGTTGACAGCATGGAATGACCGGGCGAATTCCGTGAAATATGCGAGAAGGCAACGTAGAACCGGAGTGGGACCGGTAGGAGGAAAGCGCGGGTTGACCATGTGGGAGGATACCTCACCTTATCGTTTGCCGCCAGAATGGCTCGCATGGCATGCCCTGGCTTCGGTTACTTCTCAGCGCCGTGCGGTGCGTGCCGCAACAATAGCCTCACCTTTCTTGCCACCACAGGCAGCCGCCACGCGGCTGACAAGCCCATAATGGATACTCGTTATTTGTTTGCTCCCCACACATCGGATCCGACCTCGCTTCGAACCGAGATGGACAACAGGGCCGAAGCGCCGACACCGCAACCCGTTCAGCGACCAGCTCCGCGCTCGATGAGCGGGCATGCACTACCGATGCTGAGTTGGTCCTCCAGCGATCGGCGTGGACCGCATACGCGGCCGGAGAGCCGCCACGCGTATGGCATGACGTGGCACCAGACGGTCCAGGTGGGATCCGCCCACCGCCCCACATCGCCTATGACGTCAACGCCGGTGCGGCGAGCCGAATTGCCATCCGACGCCTCGCCGTCAGGCGTGGCGACCCGAACCGCGCCGGCCGGCCTGGGCAACGCCACCCGTGCCAGAAGTTACACGTTTCGTCCCAATCCCCAGGACGCTGCGCTTCTCCAAGATCTGTCCGCGCGCCTGGCTGCCTATTTTGCCTATTGCGACTCGCAGCAGGGGGTAAACCTTCGAAAAAAAAAGGATATAACGCATCACGTGCGTAACTTACAAGGGCTATCGGGATGGCTGATAGAGCAGCCTGAGCAAAGCCTGACCAATGTGCTGACACGGCTTGAAGCCGGTCATCTGTCCGATCTCGGCCAAAAGCAATTATTCACTCGGTATCAGGCCAACCCGGTAGGCGGACACAACGCCCCAAATGACGCTTCGTCCATCGGCGCCTCAGTCCGGTGGCTACGAAAGTTGCGGGTATGGGAGTGCGAGCAAGCGTTGGACAGCATCGATTTGCCGGGAGTTGCTAAACACCCTGTGCCCGCAGAGATAGATACTCAGGTCAAACAGGAACTGATTGCGTACTGGTTGGCGACGCAATCTTCGACGCAAACCGATAAAAAAGTGCTTCAACAGGCTTCGCATTTGTCGCCGAAAGATAAAGTCGCCTTAAGATCATTGGCACGGTGGTTTTCCAAAGCATACGATCAAACGGACAAACTGGATTGCATTGCCAAAAATGCAAAGCCGGACATGATAGATTTAATCATTGAGCATTACAAGTCAAGCGCCAGTAAATCTTATAAAGAAAAAATCAATGCATCAATAAAACGCCTTATTTCAGGAGAAAAAATTGTATTCAACAGAAATCTGGATGCGCAGTTGCATACGGATGATAAGCTGGCAATCGATATTATCAAACAACATCCATTTGATAAGGCAACTATCACGGCATTTAAACAGCTTGCGATTTGGGAAAGAGATCATCCGCAGCCGGTGGGCTTGGCACAAATTATTGCAAATCCGGCCTATCAAGCTCACTCTGACAGGTTATTGAAAGCATTCGACAATGATAATAATATATTACCTGATTATAAAATCCGTGCAAAACGGGATATCCCTAAGGCCCAAGAAAGCGACGAGTTGAAGCAAGCGTTGAGTAAACTATTGCCTTAATGCGTGAAACGGCCTGCCATCGGTCATCGAGCGATTGACATTGAATTTTAACATACGAGTGTCACGCCATTGACAAAACTTGGCCCTGCAATATCCGATATTCCCTCCTATATCATTATTGAGAGCGAAGCTGGTGATCGGGCAAGCCTTGAAAGTTACTGAAGATCAGCGGCAACTATGCCGAAACCAAAAACAAACCCGCCGCTGGCATTGCCAAGGGACTGAAGCGCCTGCGCTATCCGCTACACATGATGTTGTTATAAATATGCTAGAAGCTGGCTGCCCCACAGTCCCCAGTATACTTTCAACTTGTCATACTGTGCCGCAATACCTGCAGCCGGTATGCGCTTGAGAATCGCACATGGCACCGGGACTCGAACAGGCGGCACAGGTCAGCGTCGCGGCGCACGAGCAAAAATAGTCTAGGCCGGAGACGGAAATGTAACGATGGCATCTGTTGCCTACTACTGTGAAAAACTCAAACTCCAGTGTTTGCTCCATCGGCCACAGGCAGTCATCGATCAACAGATCGAGGCCCATCTCCCGTCGTGCCAAGTGTGCGGGGCAGGGCCAACGCGATGCGCTCCCGCTGTTCCTCGATTGTACGCTGCCAACTATTATCGGATTCTTATACTGACACCAGATGTATTCGTGCAAGCACTTGGCGACCTGTCAAAGCTGGCGTCACTTAATCGAACAGTGTGGCGATCTGCTCGGGCGGCCGTCCGATTACAGCCCGGGAATCGCGAACAACAATCGGGCGTTGCAACAATACCGGATGGTCGGAAACCGCCTTGAGAAGCGCGTCCTCAGATAACGAGGTATCGTCCAACCCCAGTTCGGCGAAAGTCGGCTCGTTGTCCCGGATCATTTCGCGCACCGGCACACCCAACAATGCACGCAGCTGTTTCAAATCGTCGAGTGTAGGGGGTGTTTTCAAATATTCGACCGTTCGGACTTCCTCGCGTCCTGCCAACTCGTCAACCAGCAAGGCGTAGGCGGCGCGTGATTTCGAACAACGGGGATTATGATAAATCGTAATCATGGATACCTCGGTCACGACATGATGAGAAAATGAAGAGCATCATTGTGCACTGTGAATAACCTGCACGCATGTCACGCATCGCACCATTGCGAACGCTCATCCGCAGTGCTATCAGCAATATAATTTGATAAAAATTTAAACCACATCGATATGAATCGAATGAAGGCGGTCGTTGAGACCTGCGACGTTAAAGCCAATTGTGGCACGTGAGAATTAGCCACCGCGTAGTAAAGCAATACTGCATCAAATCTCTGGTTACCAGCAGCAGCGATGCATGACCGATCTTTAAGAATGCATCGAACCAATAGAGGAGACGAAGCTTTATGCGCATAAAGTCAGCAGCGTATGTACTGTGACAGCCGTTCACCCATTCCATCTTCCTAGCGGCCGGAGCTAGCTTTTAACGTCGATCTCTGGTACCTCCTACGCAAAACGCCTCGCCAAAACATTGGCTTTGCTTCGCAGCTGAAAATCAACACATGTCTAAGGTTCACCGCATCATGCTCACGATTCATGCAAAAGCCACTGACCCACCCCTTGACATGGCCTCCGCACCACTCTCTTGTGTATTGGAAGTCATGTCTGATCAAGGCTGATAAAGCACTCGTCGCGGCAAAGAAGAAATCATCGAGCATCAAATATCTTA
Source organism: Mycetohabitans sp. B3 (assembly GCF_021498065.1). NCBI lineage: Bacteria > Pseudomonadati > Pseudomonadota > Betaproteobacteria > Burkholderiales > Burkholderiaceae > Mycetohabitans > Mycetohabitans sp. B3. Next base: position 47,177 of record NZ_JAHLKN010000027.1, read on the forward strand.
TTGCCAATAGGCTGTCAAATCACCTCCTCCAGGTGTGCACAGCATTCACTGTCCGTGAGACCTATTGGTGGTTACCTGGATCGATTGGATAGACCAGGCGACTCCAACCAACTGGCTTCTGATATAACGCAACTATCGGTAAGTCATGGGACACCCTTTACAAAACAATCAGACAAGCCTTCGTCGATATCGCTGTTACTCACCTCCTGCCGGCAGGCGGGCATCGTCAAACCGTACCCTGTCGACCACCACGTAGGCAGCCCATGCGAAGCTCTCCTGCCTCTGAGTCCCCGTCCTAATTTATGCGCATAAAGTCTCGGCTGAACGACATCCTCCGAACGGGTTATGGATTTTCAACCGCAAACTCCGATATACTCCTTAAAGTTTATCTAAGGGAGTAACGAGTGGCAGCTGAAATCATTGCGGTTACTCAGCAGAAGGGGGGCGTGGGCAAGAGCACGATCGCAATGCATCTTGGCGCAGCGTTCCACGAAAGAGAAAAGAAAGTTTTGGTCGTCGACGCGGACGGGCAAAATACATTGGTCCACTGGTCTAGCGCCGCCAGTGAAGAATCAGGCATTCCGTTCCCGATTGTGAACTTAGCGGAGGCAGGGGGCCAGATCCATAGAGAAATCAAGAAATTCGTCAACGATTACGATCTCATCATTGTGGATTGCCCACCATCGATCACAGAGAAGGTCTCCGGCGTTGTACTGCTGGCGGCCAGTATCGCGGTTGTGCCAACGTCGTCGTCGCCGGCCGACTATTGGTCGAGCGTTGGTCTGGTCAAGCTGATCCAGCAAGCGCAGACAATGAACGAAGATTTGAAAGCCGTCTTCCTCCTCAACAAGACCGAAGAAAAACGGATGCTGACACGCGAATTGAAGCGCGCGCTCGAGGAACTCGGCTTCCCACTTCTGAAGACACAGATCCCTACTCGCGAGTGCTACAAGCAGGCGATGGCGTTGGGACAAACCGTCCTGCAAATGTCGGACCGTGGCGCCAAACTGGCAAGCGCCGAAATCCGAGCCTGCGCCGATGAAATCGCGGCGCTGTTGCAGTGACTTTATGCGCATAAAGGAGCCGTATGAAATCCTCTCAACTCGCCCGAGGCTTCCAGGCACGGCCGGATACGACGACCAGCGAAAAGCGAACGGCACTGGAACGTCTCAACGCGATCGACACGTGGGTCAAGCAGCCCAGTAGCCCCGATACGCCCGAACCGGTCGCAATTGCTAAAAAGGACGGGGCGCCTGATCCGTCCGAGACCATCACCCCGCACTCCAACGAATCAGCGGCGTACCGCGCGTGGCGTACTGCAAATGGATATACACCGGGACAGGTCATTGAGTTACCACTGAAAGCGATCAAACCCAGTCCCTTCAATCCGCGCCATTTCTACCTGAAGTCGTCGATTGCCGAACTTGCCGTGAACCTTGCCAAGCAAGGTCAGCAGCAGGCTATTCACGTCATTCCGGATCATCAAAACCCCGGCACATTCTTCGTCAGTGACGGCGGCCGCCGCGTGCGGGCATTGAGAGAAGCCAACAAGGAAAGTGTCAGGGCAATCGTCGTAGACTTGCCTATTGGCATTGAGAGCTATAAGCTCGGCTATGATTTGAACGTCCAGCGGGACTCGCAAACAGTCTTCGACAACGCCATCGTATGGCGACGCTTTCTCGACGAGCAGCATTTCCAAAGTCAACGCGAACTTGCCGAGCATCTTGGCATTGATGAGTCGACAGTTGCCGTCGCATTAGGCATTGCGAAACTCCCGGAAGCCGTCATGCAGGAAATGGTGGCTAGGCCGGATCGGTTTGGCTCTAACATGGCGTACCAAGTTGCCCGATATCATTCCGCAAAGGGTACAGATGCCACGCTTCGATTGATCAACAAAATCGTCGCCAACGACCTCAGCACCCGGCAAGTTGCCGATATCGTCAAGGGCAGGGGAGTATCTAGTGACGCGCCCAAGTCGCTGCGCCGACAGCGCTACGCGCAACGGCTGGAAATCAAAGTCGGCGGAGCGACGCTTGGCGACCTAAAGTCGTATGGTGACGACCGCCTTGAGTTGAAGCTGAAGGGACTGACACGGGAAAAGCGCGACGAATTGTTGGCACAGATCGAAGCGCTATTGATGCCAAAAACCTCGGACACCGGTGGCCGCGGCGCCAACACAACCGACGCGTAACACCCCGCACGCGCCACCGGCAGCATTCCGCAAGACGATTATGCTGCGGCGCGTGCGTGGTTCAACGTGAACGCGAGCAGGTCGCCATCCGTCGGCTCGCCCCACGTTTTCAGCGCCAGCCAATCAAAAAAGGCCGTCTCGGCGATCTTTGACGCGATGCCACGCTTACGCCATTCGTCCCGCAGGTGAGCGCCCAGACCCGGCAACGCTTCGTCCTCGAATGATTCCCGGGCAAGCTCCCGCCCCGCATCGTCCTGCTCATCATAAAGCTCACGCGCCTGTTTGCGACGATATGCAGCGTATTCAGCCAATAGCCGGGCCTTTGGATCCTCTTCTCCAGCGACCTTCTTGACTTGCAGCGTTGGGACTTCCTCGACCGGCGGCGCGTAGCCTTTCTTCAGGGCGTCCTTGAACAGCGCCGCAGCACTGCGTACCGCAGGCAGCGTCGTGCTGCGCATCCGTTGTTCGGTCATCTGCAACGCGGCGCGAATGCGATTTTCTTCACTGTCGGCGTACAGCGTCTGCGCCTCTTTCAACGGAATACCGAGCTTGACCATGCGATCGACCAACGTGCTGTCGAACACGTTTGGATGTTCATCGAGCGCCAGCATCGGTTGCTTGCGCTCCGCTACTCGGAACTGGATTTCCGATACACGCCGTCCTTCACGATGCTCGATCAATTCAACATTGATATTGGTTACCGCATTCACTTCCGCGATGGCAGGACGAAGATAATCGCGCTTGAAATACTTGTATTCGCGCTTGGCTTCATCGCCAGCCTCCGAGTCCGGTGTCCCGGACAAAATGGGCCGCCACCACTCCCATGGCTCACGCATCGTAAGATGGCTCGGATTGGTTAAGTAGCGTACGCAGATCTCATACAGCGCCAACCCGGCACTGCTACGCAGTTGGCTTTGAAACTGCAAGCTCAGGCGGGCATACTGGACCGGGTCGAGAAGCTTCTTCTTGATCTTCGGGGCAAACGAGAATTCGACCCATACGCGCCGGGTAGTCGCATCCTCGAGAATTTCGGCGTCCGCGATTAACGTTGAGATGCCCCACTTGCGTCCCGGTTTCTGGCTCGATGTCCCAGTGCTCCATTCGACCTGCACCGATACCATCCGACGCAAATGTTCCTTGACCAGCGCCGTGTCATTAGAGTCGAACGCGGAATTTGCGACGATATCCGAAAGCAACGCCCGATAGGTGTCGCCCGACTCATCGGCTTGCTGCGCAACAGCCAACAGCACATTGAACAGCTTGCGAGTCAGCAAGGTAATCTTACCGCTCTTGGGCTGAATCGCGATGGCTTCAACGGCCTTGCGCAACTCCGAGGAGTTCGGGCTGACAACATCGGTCTTCTTCTTTGCAACGCGGGTGGCCATGTGTCAGGTCCGGACAGTGGTTGCTTGAAGAATACCCGCTATGGTGAGAGCCGTCTACATCCATCGTCTCACCCCTGACGGGTGAGACGCCGCGAAAACACCCACCTCACCGCGAGGTCCCCCGAAGATTCTCACCTATGAAAATCGGGCTGATACGGTAACGCCCCTTGTAGTCGGGGCTGCAGACGTATGCATAACCGTCTCCCCCTCTACGAACCCTAAAATTGAGTCCCGAAAAGCCTCACCTTTGGCCTGTCGCAAAATTCATACGTCGGCTGAAATGGACTGCATGTCCTTGTCCTTAAAGCGGTTTTTGTTACGATTGCAGATAAGCAAAGGTTTATTGCAGGCCTTTCCTGAAAACGCTCACCGTTGATCAACGACCTGCGCCCCGCTGGCGGGGGATCGACAGAACAACGCTCTCTTATTGCGCTGCAGAACCTCCCGAAAACGCTCACCTTTGTCGGGAGGAAAGCCGCCACAGTCCGTCATTGGCCATATAACACGCCGAAAACACTCGTCATAGCGCTCGAAAAAGGGGCACCTACCCGTTAAAAGTGCATGCGGCTTCGAGACCAAATGCTATAAGTCCCGAAAACCCTCACCCTTACGCAGAACATTGAACAGCATCAACCCCGGCGACAGTGCCCCCCTTCTTCTGTCCTGAGGCCCCGAAAAAGCTCACCTTTATAGTATAGCAGCAATGATACGGTGCTCAGAATCCCTTATAAATCAAATACTTCATGAAAAGTGACGGCTCACCCCACGTAACGGAACGGCCGAAATGGCATTGTATGCTCACGCTGGCCGATCCTGTAAAATCTCACCTTATTGCCCGGTAACGCATACTGAACGGCCTACCTAAGCTGCAATCCGGCTCCCGAAAAGACTCACCTAACGGTGCCGCCATGCTTACTTGAGCAAATATTCGTACTGAACTCCCGCTCAATGCGCCTTCATGCCGTTCGGAGGCGAACCATGATCCGCGAAGGAAGAGAAAACCACCGCCCCCGAAAAAGCTCACCTTTGCAGCGCCACGATACGCAGAACGCCGTCTACCTTACGTCTACTCCCGTATCGGCTCACCTTGAAAGACGCTTAAGTCCCGAAAAACTTCACCTTGCCAAAAAATTGAGCAACGAAAGGCAGCCCCGCACTGCGACCACTACCTCCTGAAAAAGCTCACCATAATGTTTTTCAACCAAATACTCCACCGCACCAACGCTTTACTGGTTGGGGGCCCGCGCGGGTATCGTCCTGAAAAGTCTCACCTATAGCCACCAAAGCTGCGTGACCTGCCCCCGAATCCGCTCACGATGTTTCCTGTCACTCCTCACCAGACTCCCTGAACCCCATCACCGTGGCATCCCGTGAAGTCTCACCTGAGTTCCTGGAAACCCTCACCTTGTCGCCCGGAAAGCCATGCCAGACAAGGGTTTGAGCTGGCGTTAACGTTTTTAAAGATACTTCTACGTGTTTCTGTTAACTGACTCAAGAAACCCGCGAGTCTCTGAAAAAGCTATGGCATAACGCGCTACTGTGGTTACCCTGTACCACTGCAATCATCGAAGTAGCAACCGCTACGCTTTTTCTCTTTAGCTAGCCGGCGTTCTGGGAGCACCCAGCGGGGATTAACTAGCCTAACCAACTGGGCTAACCGGGCTCGTGAAACATTAAGTTAAATCCTGCGGAGTGCGCCAAACACTTGGAACATAAAGATATTTTTGACCGCCCTATTTAATGTTTCACACCGATTCCAGTTCCTTTTACTCAAAATATGGTGATCCAACACCATGGCAGGGAGAGTAACGCTCAGTGAATAAATTGGTAGCAAATCTTACGTAGTTTGTTATGATTGCTCCAGTTGACTATGCTAGGCTTGCTCCGATGAATGATGAAGACAAGCAGGCGATACGGGACGAACTGCTAAGCTTGAAAGCGCAGGGCACCCGGCGTCGCGAATTGTCGCTGCATGCGTGTAAACGTCTATTTTTCGATCACGCGGTCCGCCCAACACTAGCCAATGTCCGGGAATTGACCGGTGTCGGCAGCGCCAGTGACATTCCGAAAGATATCGAGTTTTTCTGGGAGCGAGTACGCGACACGTCAAAGGTGCGGATCGATGCCGGTGTACTGCCGCCAGCGCTCCACAGCACCGCTGGCGAACTGCTTCGCAGCCTTTACGATGCCGCACTTGCCGCAGCACGGGATGAACTCGCGCAAAAACGTGTCGAGATGCAACAGACTATCGCCGCAGCAGAGCAAAAAGCCCGAGATGCGCAGCTATTGTATGAGCATGCCCGTGCCGAATTACAACGGCATCATGACGCGTGGACTGGTGCAACGCTCAAAGAAGGGGAATTGGCCGAGCGGCTGGCAACCGAACGAGCCATGGCCAGACGGGCGCACGAACAAGTGATCTTGCTGAAAGGCCGGTTGGCGGATAGCGAAGCAGAGATTTCGACGTTACGCAATAAAGTCGAGTCACTACAGACTGAGTTGAAAGCCCGTACTGAGCACTATGCAGCCGAGATTAAGGATGCCATCGCGAACGCTGAGCGCCGAGTCAAGCCGTTATTGGTCGAACTGGACACGCTACGTTCAGCCTCGTCTTCGTACCAAGCCGGCTTGCGTGAGCAAAGCCGTAAGGAATTCGAGCATGTCCAGCAACTAGCGGCAATCAAGGCGCGTGCCGACACGCTGCAAAACCAACTGGATACAAAGTCGGACGAAGTTGACCGATTGAGTCGGCAAATAGAGCAGTTCCGCGTACAAGCGGGCGTACCGTCGACACTTGGCAAATTGGTTGCCGACCTGGCGCTAGCTGGCCGTCTCACCCATGAGGAAATTGCGTCGATTGGTACCGCTGTTGACGGTTTCGTCGCACTGCCATCGACATGTGCGGCATGCGGTGATGCGGAGCCTGAACTGTATGAGCACGATGGACGCTTCGAATTGCAATGCCCAGCATGCGAGCGCACCTCCGGTGAAGCCCCTTCTCGGCTGTCCGCTTATAATCGATTTGCCGCTGCCGTCTCATCATCGGTATCAAGCTGAACGTGGGACAAGCGGCTTGCAACGCTGTCAGCTTGGCGGTTTACGATACAGCTAGGCTAAGCGATGCGCTGACGCAAGGCGTCACACTGCATTCAAAGGTGAGATTTTTCGGGAGCTATCATTTGGTACATTGCACTGCGGGGCGGCCGCGCTCGCATCTGAATAGGCCGTAAAAGGGCATTGCGGCGCTGGATATCTTTTGAGGTGAGCTTTTTCGGGAGATAAGGTGAGATTTTACAGGGCATTGATGGAAGCGCTTTCGCAGAAAACGATGGTGAGAATCTTCGGGGGCTGAGGAGTGAGCTTTTACAGGAGCAGGACATGAGCCGCCACGGGGGGGACCTGAGGCCTGCCGTCTTGCTGCGCCATCCGGTTGTTCGCTGAACACGTCCGACCACGTATCCTCGTTTGACTGGATGTCGGGGCTGAGCACGTTGCCTCTGCATCTGCGTTTACCATCGACGGATCCCTGTCATCGTGCTGCTGCCTGCATAAGCATAAAGGTGAGGGTTTTCGGGGCCTATAGCAAAATCCAGGCAATTCGTTCCACATCGCGGATGTCATCTTTCCCTCGGTAATCAGCGGAACGCGATGGATTGGCGGAGAGCCGCTGGCTAGAGCCTCTCCCTTTGACACGTCAGTGTTTACGCGTCGATAGCCTTGATGCGCCGTGTACAACCAGCTGTTCAGTATCGGGATCTATCTGCATTACTAGAAAATGGCCTTTGCCGTGCGTGGCAAGGTTTGGCAAATCGTGCGCATAGGTACGACCCGCCCCCCGGAAAAATGGCAACATGGACGTTGATCGTGGTGTGATCAACAGAATCCCGTGCAAAAATCGCAGATATGCCAACGATTGCCGACCTCGATTTAACATCGGACAACTAATGTTTGAAAAAATGGCGAGCAGTCGGCGTGAATGCGGCTTCTACGGCTAAGGTGAGAATTTACGGGAGAGGGGGAGGCTTTATCGGCGAGCTATGGTCGTGACTCGCCGACGTGGATGGGGATCACGTTGCCGTCGTTATGGGTGTACGACGACCAACAGTGCCGTGGCTTTGCCCTTGCCGGCGTTGCGGATGGCGTGCGGTTTATCTGCCGGGTAGCGTGCCGTTTCCCCCGCCTTCAGTTTGCGGCTCGACGGACCCGATTCCAACTCGATTGTGCCGTGCAGCACGGTCAGGTGTTCATGCGTATGGGGCTCGTGTGCACCGGAAACTAGCGCACCGGTGGACTGCAGTGTCAATTCATACCACTCGAATCGGCCTGCCAACTCGATCGGGCCCCAGACCCGCAGCTGATATTTCGCGTCCGTGCCGGACAGCGTCGGGATGTCATGCGGGCCGGCGACCTGTATGGGATCCGCGTCATGGCTTGCCGATGCGAACAGGCGATCCAGGTTGACGCCGAGCGCATTGGTCAGGCGCCAGGCCACTGCGATCGTGGGATTGGCTTTGTCGCGTTCGATGTCGGATAGCATCGACTTCGATACCCCCGCCGCGCGGGATAAATCCTCGAGCGTCATTTTGCGTTCGTTGCGCAACCGCTGGATGTGGGCGCCAACACGGGGAGGCGTAACACCATCGTCGCTCCGCGTGCTGCCTGGCGGTTTGCGCGGGGTGGTACGGCGCGCCGGCGAGCGTGGGCCGGAACTTGTCATGGATGTCTCGGTAGAGTAAATTGTTCGATATACCGAACATGGATTCGATATTGAATCGGTTCAGCAAGCCAGAATGCTTGGATGTTAACAGGCTAAGCGCTGCGGCTTGCATCGGCATTATGCATCCCACCTCAGGAGTGTTCATGAACGACGCTTATCTCGCGCACGTGCGCACTATGCTGGAGCAGATCCGTGCAGACGGATTTTATAAGTCAGAGCGCGTGATTGTCTCGCCACAATCATCGAGCATCGCGCTGGTGGACGGTGCTCAGGTGCTAAACTTCTGTGCGAACAATTATCTGGGCCTTGCTGATGACCCGCGCATCGTGAAGTCAGCAAAGGACGGCTTGGACCGGGATGGGTTCGGCATGGCGTCGGTACGCTTCATTTGCGGGACCCAATCGGTTCACAAACAACTCGAAGCGGCACTAGCCTCGTTCCTGCACACCGATGATGCTATTCTTTACTCTAGTTGCTTCGACGCAAACGGTGGATTATTCGAGACCCTGTTGACGGAGGACGACGCGGTCATCAGTGACGAATTGAATCATGCAAGCATCATCGACGGCATACGGTTATGCAAGGCCAAGCGCTTTCGATATCGGAACAACGACATTGACGACCTGCAAGCGCAGTTGCAGGCGGCCGACGCGGCCGGTGCGCGGTTCAAGCTAATTGCGACCGATGGCGTATTCTCCATGGATGGGAGCATCGCGCAGTTGAAGGCGATCTGCGATATGGCGGACCGTTATGGCGCGCTGGTCATGGTCGATGACTCGCACGCTGTCGGTTTCATTGGGGAGCACGGACGGGGCACGCCCGAGCACTGTGGTGTGCAGGACCGGGTCGACATCATCACCGGGACACTGGGCAAGGCGCTGGGCGGTGCATCGGGCGGATACGTCGCGGCCCGTGCGCCGATCGTCGAGCTGCTGCGACAACGCTCGCGGCCATACTTGTTCTCCAATACGCTCGCGCCCAGCATCGCGCATGCGTCGCTCACCGTGCTGGAATTGCTGCGCAGCGACGAAGGGGCGGCATTGCGCCGACGCGTTCGCGAGAACGGCGCCCGTTTCCGTCGCGCAATGAGTTCGCTGGGCTTTACATTGATTCCGGGTGAGCACCCGATTATCCCGGTCATGCTTGGCGATGCGCAACTCGCCGGCCGGATGGCCGAGGCATTGCTGGCCGAGGGAGTCTATGTAATCGGGTTTTCGTATCCGGTGGTGCCGAAAGGACGGGCGAGGATCCGCACCCAGATGAGCGCCGCGCACACGCCGGAACAGATTGATGCGGCCGTCGATGCGTTCGAGCGCGTCGGCCGAGCATTGAATGTCATTTGAGGAGCGCCCATGCGTGCGCTGGCGAAGCTGGAGCCGGGACCGGGCCTGACATTGACTAGGGTGAAAAAACCGGAGATCGGACATAACGACATATTAATCCGCATCGGCAAGACGGCGATTTGCGGCACCGACCTCCATATCTGGAAGTGGGACGAGTGGGCGAGCAAAACCATCCCGACTCCGATGCACGTCGGACATGAGTACGTCGGCGAAATTGTCGACATCGGGCAAGAAGTGCGAGGGTTCAAGGTGGGCGACCGAGTATCCGGCGAGGGTCATATTACTTGCGGGCTCTGCCGGAACTGTCGCGCCGGCCGGCGTCATCTGTGTCGTAATACTATCGGAGTCGGCGTAAACCGCGCAGGCGCGTTTGCCGACTATCTGGCGATTCCGGCCTTCAATGCTTTCAAGATACCGGATGACATCGACGACGAGTTGGCCGCGATCTTCGATCCATTTGGCAATGCAGTGCATACGGCGTTGAGTTTCAACCTTGTCGGTGAGGACGTGCTGATCACCGGTGCGGGGCCGATCGGCGCAATGGCCGCGGCAATCGCCCGCCATGTTGGTGCCCGCAATATTGTGATCACGGACGTCAACGAATACCGACTCGAGCTTGCCAAGAAGATGGGCGCAAGCCGTACTGTCAATGTGTCGCGCGAATCATTAACGCAGGTTATGCACGAACTCGGCATGACCGAAGGATTCGACGTCGGACTCGAAATGTCGGGCGCGCCGAGCGCGTTTACATCGATGCTGGAGCATATGAATCACGGTGGCAAGATTGCGCTGCTGGGTATCCCGCCGGCAAGCACTGCGATCGATTGGAACCATGTGATCTTCAAAGGACTGGAGATCAAGGGGATATACGGACGCGAAATGTTTGAAACTTGGTACAAGATGATCGCGATGCTGCAAAGCGGGTTGGACTTGTCGCCGATCATTACGCACCGCTTCCCCGTGGAGGCATATCGCAGTGGTTTTGATGCAATGTTGTCCGGACGCAGTGGCAAGGTCATCCTGGATTGGACGGCGTAGTCGATTCTGCAGGGCGTGTGAACAGAGGTTCCCCGCTGGGGATGCGGTAAAGTGCGTGTTTTCCGGCCCTGGCTTGCCTTTGGAGAAAGCATGCCTATTCGAACGATGTTTCAGCATCGCGATGCTCGCGTGCGCGTCAGCTTGACGTTGTTGTGCATAGCGATATCCGGATTCGGGGCGCCGCGTGCCTACGCCGGCTGGTGTGACCAGGGTATATGGATCGACGCAATGCTGAGGTCGTACCATATTGATCCCGATCCGTCGAAGCGCTTCGAGCAGTTTAATCCGGGGGGCGGCGTCGAGTGTTATTTCTCGCCGCAGTGGGGTGCGACGGCAGGGTACTTTCGCAATTCGATTCGGCGTCCATCGTTCTACGGCGGTGCTGTATGGGCACCGGAGTTTGTCCATTGGAGATGGTTTCGGGTTGCCGCGATGGGTGGCGTGATTTCCGGCTACAACTACGGTCGTTGGGGAATGGGACACAATCGGACCGTCGGGCCGGTTCTGGCCCCCGTACTAATGGCGAATTTCAAGCGTGTTGGCGCGAATTTCATTTTGATTCCGCCGATACCGTCGGAGAAACTGCCGTTCACCGTGGGGTTCCAAATAAAGGTTCGTGTCGATTGAATCTCTAACGAAATCCAATAGAGGCCGCCGCCTGCGAATTTGAAGATCTGCGGGCACAGGCTAGTAGCCGATCATCGTGCATTCAGGTGAGATTTTTGGGGGAGTGCTACCGGTGTGACCGATGTCGCCCGGACGCTTGGGTTGACACGAAGGCGACAGTCATCGTCCCGCGTTACCCCCACCGTCGGAAGTCGCTGGTATTTTTCCATCTCTTTTTAAATCTTTCGATTGCTGGCTCCATTACCAACGTGGACGAAACCAAGATCCTCGGAACGGGAGAATGCTCGCCGCCACGTCGCTGTAGCGCGACGCGTCGAATCGGTGGCGCTTGAGTACAGCAGCGCAGACCTGCTGCGTCATGGTCGGTTTGCAGCCGGATATTGATAACTGGACCCGTAGGGCACAGACTTCAAACCGTGTGGAAGCGTCACGGCGGTCGCGGACCGGCTCAGTTGTGGCACTGGTATTACCGATTCATATAGTCAATAACGAATGTTTGATTTCCGCGCACGCGGTGCCTCTCATAGACTGCTCCTAACCCTTGAATACGCAGGAGTTGTTGTGAGCATCGAACCGGTCACCGCGTCGCCCCAGCCCCGCTTGTTACGGCACTACATCGATGGTGAATTCGTGGCGGGTGATGTCACGTTCCAGGACTTGAGCCCGGTCGACGGCTCGCAGGTTGCGTTGGTCTGCGAGGCTGACGCGCACGCCGTGGACCGCGCGGTGCGGGCAGCACGGGCGGCCCAACTAGCCGGTTGGCGTGACACGACGCCGGCGCAGCGGGCAGACTGGCTGTACCGGATTGCTCAGGGCATCGAAGCGCGCTTTGATGCATTCGTTGTCGCGGAAGTGGCGGACACCGGCCGTCCGGTTGCCCAAGCGCGGGCGCTGGATGTGGCGCGGGGCATCGCTAATTTCCGCATGTTCGCTGACTTGGTGCGTACCGCAAACAGCGAGTTTTTCGAAACTCATACGGCGGACGGCGGTGAGCTAATCAATTATGTGACGCGCAAGCCGCTCGGTGTGGTGGGCATCATTTCGCCATGGAACCTGCCGCTGTTGTTGCTGACGTGGAAGGTTGCGCCCGCGCTCGCGATGGGCAACTGCGTGGTGGCCAAACCGTCGGAGGAAACGCCCGGCTCGGCGACACTGCTGGCCGAGGTGATCCATGAAGTCGGCTTGCCACGCGGGGTATTCAACTTGGTCCATGGTCATGGGCCTAACGCGGCAGGCGAGTTCTTGTCCCGTCATCCGGACATCAGCGCAATCACGTTTACCGGCGAGTCGCGCACCGGCAGCACCATCATGAAGACGGTTGCCGATGGCGTGAAGGACATCTCGTTCGAGTTGGGCGGCAAGAACGCAGCGGTCGTGTTCGCCGACGCCGATTTCGATGCTGCGGTCGACGGTGTGGCCAAATCGAGCTTCACGAACGCCGGGCAGGTCTGCCTGTGTAGCGAGCGAGTGTACGTTGAGCGGCCGATCTTCGAGCGCTTCGTGGCCGCACTGAAGCAAAAGGCGCAGGCGCTGCGCGTGGGCGCGCCGGAGGATCCGGCCACTACGATGGGGCCGTTGATTTCACAACACCATCGCGACAAGGTGCTGTCGTATTTCCGGTTGGCTGTCGAGGAAGGGGCCAACGTGGTGACCGGCGGCGATGTCCCGCATTTCGGCGATGCTCGAGATCGTGGTGCATTCGTGAATCCGACCATCTGGACAGGCCTGCCGGATACTGTGCGCTGCGTGACCGAGGAGATCTTTGGGCCGGTTTGCCATGTAGCGCCGTTCGACAGTGAGGAGGAGGTGATCGACCGCGTCAACCATAGCGCCTACGGTCTGGCGTCAAGCGTCTGGACGACGCAACTGGCCCGAGGCCACCGTGTCGCGCGCCAGATCGAGACTGGCATTGTGTGGGTCAATGCGTGGTTCGTGCGCGACCTGCGCACGCCATTTGGCGGCGCCAAGCTGTCGGGCATCGGTCGCGAAGGCGGTCGACATTCGCTCGACTTCTACTCTGAGCTTACCAATGTTTGCGTGAAGATCGGATAAACGCACGAAATACGGAACCGTTATGACTGAATCGACTTCCCAGGGCCGCATTGTGCCAGGCAAGGCCACGCCGCGCGGCCGATTTCCGCACCTGCAGCGTGCCGGTGACTTTTTGTTCGTGTCGGGCACCAGCGCGCGCCGTCCCGATAATACGATCGTCGGCGCGTCGGTCGATGCGCTCGGTACGGTTAACCTGGACATTCGGGCACAGACCCGGGCGGTGATCGAGAATATTCGCGATATTCTGCGCGCCGACGAGGCCGAACTCTCGAATCTGGTCGACATCTCGGCGTTCCTGGTCAACATGAATGACTTTGGCGGATACAACGAAGTCTATGGCGAGTTTTTTGACGAAACTGGCCCAACCCGCACGACCGTGGCCGTCCATCAGCTACCCCACCCGCACCTGCTGATCGAGATCAAGGCTGTCGCGTATGCGCCGCGCCAGCGTTGAGGGCGGGGCGTCAGGAACGGAGTGCGGGACGTCTGGCACGTCGGCTATGCCGGCGTAACGCGGCGGCGGTACCGTGCATCAATAGAGGAAACCAACATGCTGGGATATGGGACGCCGTTCAACTTCCAACGCTGGATTGACGAACACATGCACTTGCTGCAGCCGCCGGTGGGCAACCAGCAAGTCTGGCAGAACAGCGACTTGATCGTGACGGTCGTGGGCGGTCCGAATCATCGTACCGATTACCACGACGATCCGCTCGAGGAGTTTTTTTACCAGCTGCGCGGCAACGCGTATCTGTATCTGTGGATCGACGGTCGCAGGGAGCGTGTGGACCTAAAAGAAGGCGACATATTTTTGTTACCGCCGCATGTGCGGCATTCGCCGCAGCGGCCCGAGGCCGGCAGCGCGTGCCTGGTGATTGAGCGTCAGCGGCCACCAGGACTGCTCGACGGGTTCGAGTGGTACTGCGACGCGTGCTATCACCGGGTGCATCGGGTCGAGGTCCAGCTCAAGAACATCGTGACCGACCTGCCGCCGTTGTTCGACGCATTTTACGGCTCCGAAGACAAGCGGCGATGTCCGCAGTGCGGCCAATTGCATGCGGGCAAAGCCGCTTAATTAACCGAACCTGACTGGATTGCCACACTGACTCGCGATGAAGCTTCGAATCGACATGCATTCTCATTTCTTCCCGCGCATCACGCGAGAAGAGGCGGCGCGCTTGGACGCCACACATGCCCCCTGGCTGAATATCGACGCAGATGGCCAGCATGGCATGATCATGACGGGGGACCGGTCATTCCGGCCGGTGTACCGTGCGCTGTGGGATCCGCGCACGCGTATCGCCGAGATGGACGAACGCGGCATCGGCATCCAGATAATGTGCGCAACGCCGGTGATGTTCGGCTATCGCTACGACGCCAGGGTGGCCGACGAATGGGCGCGACGGATGAACGATCTCGCGCTGGAAATGTGCGCGTATGCACCGGACAGGTTGATGGCGCTGGCGCAGGTGCCGTTGCAGGATGTCGAGCTGGCATGCCGCGAGGCGACGCGCGCGTTCCGTTGCGGACACCACGGTGTGCAGATCGGTAACCACCTCGGCGCGCGTGACTTGGACGACGAGCAACTGGTCACGTTTCTCACACACTGCGCAAACGATGGGATTCCGGTGCTGGTTCATCCGTGGGACATGATGACCGATGGCCGGATGAAGAAATGGATGCTGCCGTGGCTTGTCGCCATGCCAGCGGAGACGCAGTTGAGCATGGTGTCGTTGATTCTCTCCGGTGCCTTTGAGCGTATCCCGGCTTCATTGAAGCTGTGCTTTGCGCACGGCGGCGGCAGCTTTGCGTTCTTGCTCGGTCGCGTGCAGAACGCGTGGGAAAACCGGGATATCGTCCGTGAGAATTGCCCGCACCCGCCGCTGTCATACTTGAATCGGTTTCATGTAGACAGCGCGGTCTTCGATCCACGTGCGCTGAAAATGCTGGTCGATACAATGGGGGAGGACCGGGTGCTACTCGGCTCCGACTACCCGTTCCCGCTCGGGGAGCAGTTGATCGGCGAACTGGTTGCGACGCATCCGGAACTGAGCGATGACGCGAAGAGCAAGATTCTCGGTCAAAACGCGTTGCGCTTTTTTGGTTTGTCGGAGCTGGCCGCCGTATAGGTGAACAAGCTTGCCGCCCTTTAAAGCAGCAAGCCCGACGTGATCTTGACTGCCAACATCGGGTGCCAGGCCCATCTGAATGGCGCGGGGCGCACGTCGGTCATCTATTGGATCGAACTTATCGACGCGTCGCTCGGCTAGAGTCGGTCGGCAGTGTGGCGCGGCTCCCCGTGTGTCCGACGAATTCTCGATAAGCGCGGTGGCAGTCTTACTCGTCGGTATTGTTATTCGGAATCGTGACGCGGCGCTTTCGGGTGACCACCACCGGTCGGGAAGCGGTGCCTGCTGACGCACCCGCGCGCGGGAGGACCGACAGGCGGGACGTCGGCCCCCCGCGGACGGGTCCGGCGCCGCGGCCCGATGTTGAGGGTCGGGCGGCACGGCTGTCGGGCGTGTCGTGCTGGACCGTCGAAATCGCTTTCTTATAGATGACCTGCATGCCGCCAGGGGTACGAAGCATCACGACGTATTGATCGAATGATTCAACATGGCCGACGATACGGATGCCATTGACCAAGTAGATCTGGACGCGCTTGCGTTCTTTGCGCGCTGAATTGAGGATGTCGTTTTGCGACAGGCCGGATTCTGACGCCATGCGTTGTGCTGAGCGTGCGTAGTGATCGATGCCAGGTGCATGACCACTGGAGGTTGATGGATACGGAATGCGGCGAAGTGGAACCACGGTTCAAGCCCAAATGGTATCAGACTGGCGGCGCGCCGGGGCGGCACGCTTTTTATCGCGCTCCGGCGCGGCGGTTATCCGGTGCTTACTTCGCACCCGTGGCCATTGATCACCGCCGGCAGGTCCCGTGCCAGCCAGCCGTCAATCTCGATGCCGATCCTGTAGTGCAGTGCGTGGTTTTGCCAGTGTAACGAGAACAGGCCATGCGCCATCCGTGTGAGGAATGCCGCGTGTCAGTGCGATGTGGTTCTCGCCATCCGCGACCGGCCGTGTGATAGAGCGGTGTGCGAAGATTACCCGGGTACCGATGCGCGCGCATAGCTCAGCAGCGTATCCTTGCCCGCGCCGGATGACCCCATGACGTAAATGACACATGGTCCGTGCCGTTGTGCTCATCGCGCGTGCCTGGTGGGGGCTAACGGGATCCGCTGCAACAGTTCGAGAGACGCGCCGGGGCCGGTGTCACGCCAGGTCCGCATCGGAAAGGCGTCACCAGGATTGCGTACTAGCCGTAACGGCGCTGCGCATCGGCGGCGGTTGTCGTTTTGAGGCGACAACCGATGCGAAGCCACGACCGGTTAAGCGAGGTGGCGCGCTAGGGACAGCCCAGCACAGCGTCAATATCATCAAATGCGGCGTCGCTAATGTTGCTAAGCGGATAGAATGCCGCTCATGTCCATCCAGCACGCCCTCCTTACGTCGCTGCTCGAAAAGCCAACCTCGGGTTACGACCTGGCGCGCCGCTTCGATCGCTCGATCGGCTATTTCTGGCACGCCACGCACCAGCAGATCTATCGCGAACTTGCCCGCATGGCGACCGTCGGATGGGTGGCGTCCGTCGATGACGTGAACGATCCGGCAAGGCGCAAGAAGTGCTATCAGGTACTGCCGACCGGTAGGGCAGAACTCGTGCGGTGGATCCGCGAGCCTTTGGACGACAGCGACCGGAACTGCCGGCAAGCGTTCCTAGTCAAGCTTCGTGCGGCCGCTGTGGTTGGCCCGGACGGGCTGGGGGAGGAGCTGGCACGACTGCTCGAGCAGTGGCAGGCCCGCCTCGACACCTACCGGAACATCGAGCAGCGGGATTTCTCCGCCCCCGTCCTCTCGACGAAGCAACGCCTGCAACACGCGGTGCTGCGGTACGGCATCCGTGCCGAAGAAACCTGGATCGAATGGGCGCACGACATCGTGGCACTGTTGCACGAACTCAGCCACTGAACGCATCGCGCGCGATGCTGCGCGATCGGGCACGAACGCGCAGCATCGGTGTCGCGCTTGTCGATTAAATTCGCGAACTAGCCTCATTGCTGCCTTTACCACGCCTTGTCCCCTTGGCGGCCGCGCGCGGCTTGCCCATGAAGGTATGGGATCCATCGCGACGCAGCCGGTCGAACGTGATCCCGGACATCGAGACGTCGACCAACGGCTTGATATTGACATCGGTTGCAAAGCGGTGGTGAACCACTTCGTTCTCGTCGACCCGAGCCGCGCCCACGTTGGCATCCACAAGTAGCAGCGCCGTCGCCAGGCCTCTTGCCCACGGGGACAGGATCGGAGCAGACTCATGAGCCTCGCTACGTTCTTTCGTGATCAGGGAAGCCAATCTCCACGAAGTGGGATCGGCCAGGATCTGCTCGCGTTTGGCCTCGATGACCTGTTTCATTTTAGCGAGGTCTTTCGCGGACACGCGTTCTCGCGAGCCGGCCTCCCAAGGACGCAGGTAATGTTGCTCGAAGTGCGCCTGCAACAGGTTGATCTGTTCCGCAGCCGGATCCGTCAGCGCATAGCGATGGATATGGCTGTGCATTTGCCTCGTCCCGTTGCCCAGTTCCAGCACGTTTTTTACCGCGCTGGCCACCTGGTTTGCTAGCGGCTCGGTAGATTGAGCCCGTTTCTGTTCGAGATACGTGCCAACCGCCTTGATTCCGGTATCGTCATGGTCGCCATCGTGGTTAAGCAGCTGGCGCGTCGCATATTCATATGCGGTTGCGTCCGGGAAATCGACATCCAGAAAGCAGGCGCGCGGGTCGATTTTGCCGTGGTGGGTTTGCAACGTGCGCGAAAGCGACACCTTCACCTGGTAGATTTGTTTGTCCCATAAGCGTTTGGAGGTGGGGCCGGTGCTGACACCGCTCTTCGGGCTGCTCGAGGTGGTGGCTGAAATGGAAGCGCCGACCTTGGCCTCTATCTTGACTTCGATGCTGCGCTCCGTGTGCCGCTTTTCGGTTGACATGCGGCCGGAGTCGTTGCGGGACGTCGATATGCTGTTCACGTGCTTGCCAGACACCGGGACGGAAGCGCTGACGGACGTACTGAGCGGTGCCGGAAGCCCGATGGGAACGCCGGTGCTGACGAGGGGCCCCGTCGATGCGCCATGACGTTTTTCGTCCACGGTGCCTTCGATCCATCCGACGGACACATCGCGCGCGCCGACCAGCGATTGCGCCAGTGTGTTCCAGCATTGCTCGCTGGTGCCGCGTGATTCGGCTGCGGCGCCGGCGGGTGATAGGCTCTTCATAGTGTCGAGGATGTGATTCACGCTAGCTTGCATGGCTTCGTCGTCGTAGCCGGAACCGTCCTCCTTTAGCTGACGGGCCACTTGAACGAGGATGCCGCGGGGGCGCGCGTGCTCCGAATCGTAGAATTGCACACCGACGGTGCCACCGACAAGGCTGCCTGGTAACGAGGCGCCGACCAGCACACCGACGCCCGCGCCGTCGCCCGTCGCATGGGCCGTGCCGATAAAAAGCCAGGCGTGCTGCTCGGTACACCCCATTTGCACCGTGGCCTTGCGTTTGCGTGAGCGCTTGGCGTTGATGCTTGGGACCACCACGGGTAAGGGTACCGGGCTCGCTTGGGCGGCTTGGCTTACCGCCGCTGTTACCGACGCTGATACCCGTTCTGTCGTGACGGCGAGCTCGCCTCCGTCACTGAATTCGACCGCCATGCCGGGACGCAGCGATGGCACGATGTGTTTTAGTGCATCCCAGCCGCTATCGGTTGCGTCAGCAACAGCAGTCGTGACCGACTGAGTCGCGGTCGATGCCGCACGGGTCAGCTCGGAAGCCTCTGCAGTCGAAGCCGCTGACGCGTGGTCTGACGCCGAGGCCTGCATGTCAGCAGCGCTAGACTTCTCGGCGGCTCTGCTGGCGCCTGATGGGATGCGGGTCGCGATCATCGGGGCTTTCATGGCTCCGCGGATCCGCTGTATAAGGTGGGAGCCACAATGTTCGCGGTCCCTGAGCGCGACTTCCGACACAAACTTGTTCAAACGGTGCGATGCCTTCGCTTTATCGGTTTCGTGCAAGCCTGGTCGCTGATTGAAAAGTGCGGCAACCTTGGCAGGCACGACTTTTCCTATAATCGAAGTTACGACCTTTCTAACATTATTCAAACGGCCCGATGCCTTCGCCTTGTCCGTTCCCCGGCCGCTTTCATGGAAGCGCTGTTGCCAGTCAAATAATGCCTCTTTTTCGCTGGGCGCGAGTGTTCTAATGAACGAGGCGAAGCGGTCCTCTGGCGTGGAACCACTCGTGCTGTGCGGGTGTTCTGTTTGGTCGAAGTATTTCTTGGCGATGGCAAAGACCTGGCTGGCCAGTAGCGTGGCTTTGGCGTCCTGCCCGTTCATTGCCAAGTGACTTTGAAGCCACTGCTGACGCTTGGCAGTTCCCGATGGCGATGGGTCGTCAAAATCGAGCGCGGCGTGCACCGACGTCGCGTGACCGTCGCGCTGCTGAGCTAAGCGTACGTGGTTCTCGATCCACTCGGCCGTATCCAACAGCACGTGGAGCATGTCCCGATCCGCGCTGCGGGACAGCGGCGCGCACTTCTCTGCGCGCAGCTTGAGCAGCGTCTCAAAGCCGTATTCCGTACGGGCGAGCACGCGAGCTGTTTCCCATGATGCGCGCCACGCTTGCCGCTGATCGGGCAAATGGGCGCCGCCCGCTGCGGCGGATGCGTCGTGGAACGGCTGATCGAAGTTCAACGTGCGCAGCTGCCGCAGCATCATCGTGGCTGTCGTGCTGTCGCGTAGACCCGCTTCATGCATCGCAAACAAGACCAGCTGGGCGCGCGCGGCGCTTACCTTGCCCGTGCCGTCATCCAACCCTGTATGGAGCTGGTGCGCCAGTTCGGCTGTTGCCAGGTTCGGGCCTGGATAGTTGGCTTCGACAAGATGGTTCAGCAACTGCGCGCGCGTCCAAAGGCGCGGTTCGTCGACACCTAGCACGCCTACCGTGTCGATGCTGTAGCCGGGCGTGTCGTAATCGGCTGGCGTGACGCCGATCGCACGGGCCGGTATGGCGGCTCCCGCCGACGGACGGGGCTGCTTTCCGCGAAGAGGAGCGCCGATTTTAGAGCGCAGCTCGTGCAGGGCAGCCGTGCGTCGCGACGTGGCAGCAGGCTTGGGAGCGGTGGATCCGAGCGATTTTTTGCGATTGGATTTCGGGCTGGCGTGCTCAACCGCCGGGGACGCAGTGTACACGACGCCTGAAGAGGGCGAAACGATCACATTGGCGGGCATGGTTGGCGCTGGCTGAAAATGTCAACGGCTTCACTATTGCACTCCGGTGTGTCATATCGTCACGTTTAGCGCTCCGATGGCGCATCGAACGAAGTGTGCCACGGGTTTCCGGTGGTGTTTTCATCGATGCGCCAGAACGGCGCATCGGCGTTGGCGGCGAGCCACTCATTGACTTTCAGCATCGCTTGGCCGGCAATGCCGATGTCTCGTATCAAGCGTGAATCGATCAACCTCGACAGCGATGCATCGAGTACCGCGTTGTCCGGCATTGACGCCAGCTGTGGTATCCCCCTTAATCGATACAGCACTTCATCGTATGTCACGGCGTGCTCGAAAGTGGCTAGGCTGCGTAATATGACGTGCTCTAATGAGCCCAATTGGGCCATGCACTGCCGGATAAGCGGCAGGAACGCCGCCGCGCCGGGCGCCGCCATGCTTGCGTGGCCGGTATTGATGTTGCCGGCGGCCGGACGCATCGTGTCGGCCAGCGTCGCCAGCGCTGTCTCGAGCGGCTCCCCGACACGAATCCGCTGCGCGAGTACAAACGCGGCCAATTCCAATGCGAGCGGCATGCCTTCGGCCAGTGCCGCGACCCGCGCCGCCATCGCGATGGCCTCCGGGCTTGCGTCGGCGTACCACATCGAACCGGCAGCTGTCGGCGGGCGTCTTTGTTGCGTGGCGCCGCGCGGGCTCGTCAGGATGTGCAAACGGGCGAACAGTAATTGAAGCGCGTCGCATTGCGGGATCAACGATGAAGCGCCACAAGAAGGGGAGGGCGTCTGTAACGGCGATATGCGCACGACGTGTTCGGCGTGTATGCCCGGCGCATCCGTGGCTGTTACGATCACACACGCTCCTGGCGCTTCGTCGATCAGTCTATTGATGTACCGAGTCGTTTCGACAGGTAGTCCGTTTACGTCATGGATCAACAGCATCATACGGCGCGGCTTGAGCCATTCGCGCAAGTATGGGCCCGGCGCGTCGCCGCGGTACGCTTCGATGGGCGATGCTCGAATACATGCTCGGGCAAATGCATCGACGTGCTGCTGCGGCGCGCAGTGCACAAGGGCGGCGCCGTGTGGATACAACGCGCCCAGACGGCGGACTAGCTCCAACGCGACGCGTGTCTTGCCTATGCCCGCTGGGCCGGTTAGTGCGACGACGCGGGCCGTTGGAACCACTGCCAACAACTCTGATATTTCGGCATGGCGCCCGACAAACGGTGTCGTACCGTGCGGCAGCATCAAGGTTGTCCGGGTTTGCGGCGCGCCGGCCGCCTCTTCGGAAAACGGCTCGGCCTGTGCCGATTCGACGCGAGGATGAGGCGGTGCCTGAGCGGTGCTTGCGCTTCCCATCGCCGTGACGGCGCCGTCGCCAGACGGTGCTTCGGGCGCAAGCGTTACGGAACGTTGCTCGCCGGTGAACCGGTATCCCTGGCCTCGGACCGTCGCGACCAAGTGCTCATCGCTGCCGAGCGCGCGCCGCAGTGTGGCAACCTTCGACTGGATCGAGTTGACGCTGATGTCCGCGTTGTGCCATACCTTCTCGCGCAATTCACCGGTGCTGACTGTGCGGCCGTTGGCCTCCAGTAGTATTCGAAGGATCGTGAGCGATCGGGAGCCGATCGTGACCGGTTTGCCGTCTACGTTCAGTTGTGCCGGATCGAGGATCAGTTGGTATCGCCCGAATGCGATAGCCACCATCGCGGGTTGAGTTGACATCGATGCAGGCTTTCCCTATAGGTGTGTCGACGGTCCACGCGAGCGCAGTGAAGTGAGCCTATGGACGGAAGTTGAACAGTGATAGTGACGAACTACGCGCAGGCAACAGTATGTTGTAATTGCGTGTCGTACTGCTATATCAAAATAGATGACATGCTCGGATAGGCGCAGCTTACGCACGCAGCCACGTGAAATCGCCCGCTACGATGCCTTCGAACATCTCGTCCGTCGATTCGATGATGTTACGCCGCCAGTAATGACCGTGCTCAGCGTAATGGGACAACAGGTCGGCTAGGGTCTCGCCGTCCAGGTCGGGATCCATCGGTATTCTAATGATGAGGATGATGCCGCCGGTATCGGTGTCCAGACCCATTTGAGCCTGATCTTGCGCGTAGATCAGCAAGTTGGCTTCGAGCATCAACCGGAATACGTTCAGCGTGCGGCCTGCGGTTACTGTGCCGAAATGGAAGTTTAGGTAGATTGCGTCTAGGTCATTTTCGAAGTATTCAAGACGAACATCGTAGCCCTGGACTTCTATGGTCCGCGTTTCCAGCACGTATTCCGGATCGGCGAGTCCGACGACATCGCACAGTTCGCGAACCAGTTCCCCGTACCGTTCGCCGTTCATTGGGGACTATTCATTTGAGGTGAATTGGAAGGCAATAGACCAGTGCGCATCAAATGCGCACTGGTCAGTCAGATTATATCTGTTTGCTGCCGACCTCTTTGCAGGCTTCCCCCAAATTTTCTATGAATTGACATTTCATCGCATGCAACTGAGTCTCAAGGATCATGTTGGAATACTGATCCATTTCAGCATTGGCAGCTGTTGAGGTTAACTTGCCCCCCGCGGCACTCGTGCCAAAATGACCCAGCGCGCTCGCTGTGTTTGCAGCGTCACTGCCGTGTTTGACTCCGTTAAGAACACTCATATATCACTCCATTTAAGCAATAGTCGGATAGAGAAGCGACAATGAGTCAGCCGGTGCTTCGCTTCTCATGCAACTGCGCGACGATCCGGCTCGCCGCGAGAAGACCGCGATAGAGTTTAGCCAAGCTGTCGCGATCCACTTCGGTTTCACCTGTATCCTCAGCGATCCGTCTCGCAGTGGCATCAAGTGCCGAGCGTATCGTTTTGACCTTGGACGCATCGGTGATGATCTTGGGCAGATCATTGAAATCTGCCGCGCATGCTTCCAGTGCTTCGTACATAGGTATTCTCCTGCTCTACTTACTGACTTGAGATGACTGCGACGTAGTGGCTGGAATCGCCGTGCCGGTTGCATCCTGACCTGACGGAACAGGAGCGTTGTCTGGAGGAATGCTGCCACTTTCCGGTGATTCGGCCTGGTCATTCGGCTGCTGCGCGACGTATATGTGTTTCGTGCCGTCGGGAGCCTGGGCATACTGGATCGCGTCGGAGGCGATCATTTCCGAGTACGTTGAAGGCAACAGATTTTTGTCGATGGTCGTGATATGAGTGCGTAGCGTTCTAACATTCCCGTTCAAATCGTGTCTTACCCGTTCGAGTGACTCCCGGAATTGTTGGGGGTCAGCGACTTTCGCTGTCACGTCAAATACACCATTTCCTGCGTAGGTGATTTGGACGCCCGGTATACCGAGCGATTCGGCAATGCTGCGTGCATCGACCTCGGCCACATCATACTGCCGTAGGGCGAGACCGGCTGCGGCACGTTGCAGAAGTTCGCGTGTATTGACATCTTCCGCGGGTGTCTGAACCATTCCCGTGACCCGAATGACAGATCCGGATACCTGTGCACGTAACTCCGTCAACTTCTGCTCCGCGAGCAAATGATTGATGTGCTGCGCAAGATCGTTGATGTCACGCCTGCGGGCAGCTCGGCTGTCCTGCGCAGACATTAACAGCGCACTGAGCCCAATGACCATGCCGACCGCCGTACAGGCAAGCGTGATGCCCGCGATTTTGCGATGGCGAGCACGCTTCGCTTCGCGCCTGTCTTGGTCCGGCTTAACTAGCAACGTCGAAAGTAGTTCGACGTCAGACGGCCATGAGGAATCTGCCGGGCCAACGCAGATGACGGTATCGTCGAATTGCATCGGCACGAAGTCCAGCAGCAGAATCGGTTCCTCGCCCTGTTGGGTGACTTCTGACGAGGGTGTGATCGTGCGTTGGTCCAGCATCTGTGCCGGGCTTTTCGCATGTTGCTCAATAGGCTCGTCGTGGGTTACGGCGTGATGCGCGTTGACATTATCACCGTTTGCCGGTGCTGCGCCGCGTCGTGCATGTACAGTGTCCTGCGGGTCGATCGTCAAGACAAGCTCCGCGCCAGTCCAATCGGACAGTCGGATGTCGGCGTCATCGTCTGCTGCCAGCCGATATGCGCCGGGCACCAGCTTCAGCTGAGCTCCTGCGTGCATACCGGTGAGAATGCGTAACAGCTTCATGATCGTCAAGTTCCGATGGGTCGGCGTACATTCGCCCTTGGGCGCGATGTTGGCTTGCAACTACTCTAACGTGGCGGATCAGAAAAGCAATGCGCAACACGAACCGGATGTGGATTACGCGAAGCCCACCTCGGCTATCGGTAAGAGCCGGCGCTATGCCAAGGTGTCGCCGTGCCGAGTGGTCGTTGAAGCAATTCGCAGTGCTTGGTAACACTTCGCACGTTTAAGTTGGCTCGGTGTTCTCGGCCGCAGGGCGTTGAATGCGATCAGCGGCATCATGGGATTGAGCCGCTGTCCGCGGTTCAACTCACCGGCGTGGCTCTGTGGGCTAGCTAAAGCGGGTTTTTGTCGGATACTAACCAACATTTCTATCACATGCTGTAGTGACAGCGGTTCCGGTGCCAGACGGGCTTGCAGGTCCAGACACTCGCTCATCAAATGATGAATATTGGCATCGATGCTTGCGTGTGGGTTTCGCTGCGCCTGGTCAACCAGATCCCGTAGTTTCGCGATTAATACGTGCATTACATCATTGCTGGCGATTGTCTTACCCGATCGGGCCAACTCGTGCAGTGGGCCCGCGTCGAGCCTCGATATGCCGGCACGTCGCGTAGTCCTGCTTTGCCGAAAGCAGGGAACTTCGCTTTGGGCGTCGACGTCTTCCTCTTTTTGGTCACGCTGTCCACGCCCTTGGCCACCGCCACCGCCTGATCCGTCACGCTGTCCAATACCCGTGATGTGTGCCGGCGTATCCGCTGCGCGATCGTCCGACTCATCCGCCTCGTTTTCCAGCAGGCTCGTCCTGCTACGCAACCGGCGGCGAGTCAGACGCGCCGACGCACGTATCGATGCCAGCAAGCGTGCTCGGGCGGCCGCCTTTCTCACTTGCTGCACATTGGCCTGCGCGGTCGCGGAATGGGCGAACACAATAGATCCGCGATGCAGGACCGCCTTGCGGGGCCGGCGAACAGGTGTGCGGACATGCTGGCGGGCGGGGGATCCAGTCGGACCGCCCGCATGATCGGTGGGAGCCAACTTGCGGATGCTTATCATTGTGGTATGGCGGCCTGGAACACTTCGTTGGCGAATCTGAGTACCGCGGCGGCGGACATGGGCGCTCCGACAACGATCGCGATCGTCACAGCAATGAGCTTCACTCCGTGAGACAACGCCTGGTCCTGCATGGACGTGATCGCTTGCAGGAAAGACACAGCCAACCCCACCGCCGCGGCGACGCTGACGATTGGTAGGGACACGTACATGCATAACAGCATGCCGTGCATCGTTAGCCGGATCAGTGTATTGATGTCCATGGTGGCGCTTAGCGATATGTCAGAATCAATCCGTGGATCAGCGTTGACCAGCCATCCATCACGACGAACAGCAGTAGCTTGAAGGGTATTGCGACGTTGGTTGGCATGACCTGGTTGAGACCCATCGCGAGCAGCACATTGGCGATGATCAGGTCGATGACCACAAAGGTGATGTAGAGAAGAAATCCGATCTTGAAGGCATCGGTGAGCTCGGTTAAGGTGAATGCCGGCGCCAGTATGATGAAATCATCCTCACGGAGGCCGTCGGCCACCTCCTTGGGCCAGATGACAGTCGCCGTACGCATGAAAAAGCGCTTTTCTCTTTCGTTGGCATGTTGTTTTAGGAATGCACGGAATGGCTCCTGCGCCGCACTGAATGCTTGCACGACCGACTGGGAGGGGGTGCCGGCATTCGGCTGGTTCTCCAGTTGTTTTGCTGCCGCCATGCCGATGGGTGCCATGATGTAGAGCGAAACGAGGATGGCGATACCGTTTAGCACCATGTTCGGTGGAACTTGCTGTGCGCCGAGTGCGTTGCGCAGCAGGCTGAGTACCACGACAATCTTTGTATATGACGTGATGACGACGGCGACGAGGGGGACGACGCTGATTGCAAGAACAATCAGCATCAAGCTCGTCAGTTCACTGGGCTGGAGCATTGCCTTGCACCATTCGGAGGATTCGGATGCCGAGATGATCACCGACGCTGACGAGTTCCGCGTAGCCTATCGTACGCCCATGGGTGACAAGTTTGATCTGGACAGCGTCCACCGGATTGGGCAACTCAAGGACGTAACCGGCGCGCAACGCACAGATTTCGTGCAACGGCAGTGCGATGGTGTCGATCTCCAATTGAATCGGCAGCTCGAGTTGATCGACGCAGGCAGCCTCGTCGCGCGCTTCGGCGGTAAGTGTGTCGTTGGCGAGCGACTTATCGACATGTTCGGTCATGTACGGGTCCTTCAAAATAGAAAGCGTCTGGCCGCCTATTTCGGCTTGTGCGTGGAGGCGGACGAGCCCGGGCGTACCCCACGCGACGGTCGTATGGACTGGAGCGTGGTGGCCGGCTATCAGCGGCTCGACATCTGCTGATACCGCGCGCAGGATGACGTCGCCAGGAGCAAGTCTGTCCAGCGTGGACACTGTCAAGGTCTTGTATCCGATGATCAGTCTGCCTGGCACGCGGACTTCGGCGAGCGGGTGACCGCTGTGCGACGGGCGCTGAGCGGCGGTCGTAGCGTGCTGGTCCAAGCAGTGCTGCATCAATTGCAAGAGCGGAGCATCCGGTACGACGATTACCGCGTGGGTGCGGCCGTGATGGACAAACGTCATCCGCATAATCGGTATGTCGACAGACGGTCGAATCGGCAAGCCACCGCGTTGGGGAACCCGGTATAGGCCAGCCAGGCGAAGCTCCTTGAGGCCGACGGCTGCCAGCGCAGCTAGTACCGGTTGGGCCAGTATATGGGCGATTGCCAACTGCAAAGCCGGATCGCCATGCGACCGGTCCGAGTCCGACACATCGTCCGCGCCGGTAACAGGCCCCAGGGCCGGGTATTGTGCCAGGTCGAAGCTGATTCCCAGCCGTCCGGACGGATGCGCAAATTCCAACCATGCCGGTTCGATCCACCGGGCTGCGCCGACGAGGTCCATCGCCGGTGCGGATGAAGGTTCCAGCGTCGCGGTCCATTGCTCGATGCCGCACAGCCTCTCGAGCGTGTCGGGTAGGCGATTGTCGCAAAACAAGCGCGCAGCGCGAGCGATGGCGGGCTGTAGTGGCCGGGGGAGCCAGCGCGTGTCGCCAACGTCACTGGTCAGCAAGTCGACGGTCGGATCAATCATCCACTATGGCGGTCATATTATGTGAAGGTCCGGCGGTGACGGCCCCGGTGACCAAAGTCGGTCACCAGACCGTGAGCTGGATCTGGCGCGGCACGTCCCATGCTCGCATCAATGCGTCGAGTTCGCGTTCGAGCATTGGTGTATGAGTCAAGAGTAGTTGCTTGATATCGTCGTCGTCTGTGTCGAAGCGAAGTGATAGTGTCGAATACGAAAGCGTCAAATTGAGTGTCGTGTTCCGCAGCAGGCTGGCATCGAGCGGCAACTGCGCGTCCCAGGTCCCGGTCTCGTTAATCGAGCGGTCACCGCAGAAAGCAGCGATTTCCTGCGTGAGTTTGCAAACCAGGTCCATCACCTTATCTTGGGTTCGAAGGATTTTCGCTACGACAGGCTGTAGCGCTTTGCGTAGCCGTTTGTCCACCATGGACGATGCGTCTGCTGTGCCGTCTTCCGAGGATTGCGAATCATCGTCGCTCGTGTCGGCGTCTTGACCGGATGGATAGGTCAGCGCGAGTTTTGTACTGGCTATGCCATGATGTAAAACCGGCAAGGTGTCTTCATGCGTGTCGGCCGACCTGCCGCGGCGCGCGAGCGACGCATAGTCGGGCCGCGCACGGCGACCGTACACGGGAGCGGCGTGTTCACTGTCGCGAGCGATGATTCGTACCGGCCGGTGTCGAATGGATGTCATGGCGCGCAACCCTATGCCGTTACCCGCCCGAGCGGTTTCAGCTCGACGTGCTCGCCAAGTTCCTGATAGGAATAGACTGGTAGCCAGCTGATGCGATTCTCTACCATGCGCCGAACATAGCGTCGGATGTCCATCGACGTGACCAGCGCTACGCCGTCACGCTCGTCAGTACCCGCCAACGATTGGATCTTGTCTACCAGAAAGGTCACCTCGTCGGGGGCTAGCGCCAGATAGTTACCGGTGGGTGTCTGCTTGATCGCTTGACGAATGTGTTGCTCAACGGGCAGGTCGAGCAACACCGCCTGGAGCACGCCCGCACCTGCGGCAGCACGATGGGCGAGGAACCGCGCAAGGTCTCCCCGCACATACTCGGTGAGCATCAGCATGTCCTTTTCTTTCGTTCCCCATGCAAGCATGCTTTCTAGGATCGTCCTCATGTTGCGGATAGGTACTTGCTCTTCCAGCAGGCGCCGCAATACCTCGGCGATACGCTGAGGCGGTACAGCTTTCTGCACTTCAGCAACCAGCCCGGGATATTCGTTACCCTGCTGCTCGAGAATCCATTGAACTTCCTGGATGCCCAGGAACAGTGATGCGTGACGTCGCAGCAACGCAATCGCACCGTGAGCAATGACGTGCTCGGCGCGCCATACCTGGACCTTTGGAGGAACCGCTTTATCATCCACCCACCAAGTGGGGCCTGCGCCACCGTCTAGCCCGGCCCTAGGTTCGGCACGGGCGCGCAATGCAGCCAGCACTGCATCGGCCTGATTGGCGTCGAGATCGTCATTGCCTGGTGGTAACATGAACTTGCCGGGCGGTAGTTCGATTGTCACGTATGGCACGTCGTGTATCAGGATCTCAAAGTGTGACGCACGGATATTCTCGCCTACCCACATCGTGATACCCGGAAAAGGCAGGCCCAACTCCTCCTGGAGTTGGTTGCGCTCTGACGCAAATGACTGGTCCAGCGCGGCAGCGGACAGGCGTGGCATCAAATCGGGTGCGATTCTGACGCCCACTGCAGGCGTGAACTGTGGCGCACGTGGCAGGATGCCGCTTGCTTCCCCCTTGCTACCTGCGCGCTGCATCGAAGTGACCGGCTCGCTATGATGTTCGCCCGAAAGGGGGCGCTTATGGTTCAGCTTGTAACCGCAAAATGCCAGCATGGCGGAGAGCAGTAGGAACAGCGGGGCGGGAAAGCCCGGGACGGCGGCGAAGCCGAGCAACAAAATCGCTGCAAAAAAAAGCGCTCGCGTGCTTGAACTGAGTTGCCGACCCATCTCGCTGCCAAGCGACTGAGGATGCGCGTCGCGTTCGTCGGCTACCCGGGTGATCATGACGCCGGCAGCGACTGATAGAAGCAACGACGGAATCTGCGAGACCATCGCGTCGCCAACCGACAAGACCGAAAACCGATTGGCTGCTTCCCCGGCACTCATGCCATGGTATGCGACGCCCACGGCGATGCCGGCGATGATGTTGATTCCGGTGATGATCAACCCCGCTATCGCGTCGCCCTTGACGAACTTCATGGCGCCATCCATGCCACCATGAAGCTGGCTTTCGATGGCCAGCGTTGCACGTTTGCGGCGTGCTTCGTCAGCGGTGAGCAGATTGGCTCGAAGATCGGCATCGATGCTCATCTGCTTTCCGGGCAGCGCGTCCAGCGTGAACCGGGCGCCGACCTCCGCTACCCGCTCCGACCCCTTGGCGATGACGATGAATTGAACCGTGGTGATGATGACAAAGACAACCAGGCCGACCACCAAGTTGCCTCCGACGACCAATTGCCCGAAAGCCTCGATAATATGTCCCGCGTCGGCATGCAACAGTATGGATTTTGTCGATGCGATATTCAACGACAAGCGATATAGTGTCGTGAACAACAGCAATGACGGGAACACCGATAGCGCTACGATGTCTGGTACGTACATGGTGATCATCAACAATGTGACGCTGATCGCGATGTTGCATGCCAGCAGTACATCGATCAAAAGAGTCGGAAGCGGCAGGATCATCAGCGAGATGATTGCCACCACGACGAGGGCGACGCCGATTTCGCCGGCGGCAGGCAGCTTCAGTGCTTTCGACATGACAGTATGGGGCTGGAACTCAGTGGGTCGAAGTGGCAGCGCCGCCAGAGTCCGTTTGCCTTGGGCCAAGGGAGTCGACCCAACGCAGAATGGCTGCAACTGCTTCGAACAGTGCTTCTGGAATAGGCTCGTCAATCTTCACGCGGTGCAGCGCGCGGGCGACTGGCGGATTGCCGATGATCGGCACGCGCGCCTGCGCGGCGTACCGTCTTAACTCGGCCGCGCTCTCATCGTGACCCTTTGCGATTACGACGGGCAGTGGACACTCTTCGGGTGCATAGCGAATTGCTACAGCATAATGAGTTGGATTGACGATGAGTGCGTTTGCAAGGCCGACGCGCAGCCTCGGTGGTGCTTCCTGTGCCCACTCCCGCGCGATGCGCTTGCGTTCGCCTTTGAGTTGGGGATCGCCTTCCTGCTGCTTGTACTCCCGCTTGATTTCATCCTTGCTCATGCGCATTTGCCGCGTGAAAAGAAATTTTTGCAGCTTGAAGTCGAGCGCCGCAATCACAATGAAGACCAGCGCGGCGGCGGAGAATAGCTTGAGCAGAACCGTCCAGAACAGTCTCGATAGTTCGGGAAGTGGCTGGTACAGCGAGGTGGCGATGAGCGGTATCAGCCCGCGAATCGTGTACCACATGACGCAGGCGACCAGCGCCGCCTTGAGCAGTGACTTGGCCATATCGACCACAGTACGAAGCGAGAAGATCCGTTTAATTCCGCTTGCAGGGTTGACCGCCGTGGGATTCGGAGTTACGGGTTTCGTGCTGATTTGGAAGCCCACTTGTGCGAACAGTGCTGCGAACGCGCAGAGCGCCGCCGCGGCCACGCATGGCACGATGATGGTCAACGATTGGCGACCGAGCTTGAATGCTGATGCGACCAGCATCGTATTGCTGCGGTCCGTTGTAACGAAGTCCAACGTCGTATGGATCAGCGCACGAAAGGCGTCGGTGAACATGCTGGCGGCAGCCACTAATACGGCGATGGATGCGCACATAACCGCAGCGTCGGCCAAGTCAGTGCTTTTTGCTACTTGACCGTCGCGTCGAGCGTCACGTAGTCGCTTTTCGGTCGGTTCTTCGGTTTTCTCGTCGCTCATGATGCACTCTCCGTCGATCCGGTCCCGGACCGGGGGCAGGCCGTTGGGCGAGGGCCCACACTAACAACATCTCGCTGAACCTGGTGTAAGAAGGCGAAGCGGGAACTTGACTATGCGAAGCAGCCGGCATGCTTCGCATGGACGACGTGTGCTTCGCGGCCGCTAATTGATTGTGGCGGCCGTTACGCTAATGTTGTCGCATCGGCATCGCGTATGAGGCGAGTTGGCGTCGTCGTACAAAAATCGAAGGAGCCTGCGATGGGATTTGTCTGGAGCCTTACACCATGAGCATTTCGTCACAGCAGTACATGAAGGCCGACAAGCTTATCGTCGGCGGACTGATCGAGGTCGTGTCGCTTTTTCTGCAGGTAAATTTTCAGGCTGCATCTGGCGATACTGAGGATGCGGAAATGGTTATTGACGCGTTGCGGGTCGTGCGCCCTAACGCTCCGGAGTTCGAAACGCTGGAAGGCATGTTATGGCTCTCTCGGGGACGATGGGATGACGCAGTACAGGCGCTGGAAGCGGTACTGCACGAGCGCCCTGGCTTCTTGTATGCAAAGGCATTACTTGCACTCGCGTTGTTTTATAGAGGCGATTCCGCATGGCAGGTGCTTGCCGACGAAATTGATGAATCGGACGCGGGCGAAGACAGCCGCAAGCTTGTGCGCGCCATGCGCGCCCGTGCTGATTTGCGTATGGCCATGGATGCGTATCGCAGGACAGGTAACTTTGTGCTACCCGAGTCTTGCGCAGAACAAATGCGGGAGATTGAGCAGCAAGGGACGGCGCCGGACAAAAGCGAACTGACCGATGCCGGTACTGCGTTTACCCCGCAGGCCAACTTTCTTCGACTGTAGTGTTTGATCCGATATGGAGCAGTGACATGACTCAGCCGCTTCAAATGGCAGGTATGGAGACCATTCTGGGCCGGGCTCAGGACGCTGACAAGGCGATGCCTTCACCGGAGGCGGTCAGTCGATTTCAGGCGTTGATGCAGCAAGCCGACGTCGCAGCACCTACCACCGAGCCGAGTGGTGATATGTCGGCGCTAAGCAAGATCGTCGGCACACACGATGTACAGATGGAGCAGGTGCTAAATGACGTCGATGCATTACAGCATAATATGGGAAGCTTATCTCCTGGTGAGACGGCAGCGGCATCAAACTTGGTGATGACCAGGATGGCGAGTCTTAATGTAGAGACCACCGTTGCGATGTCGTTCGCAACTTCGACAAAAGGTTCTATCGAAACATTGCTGAAGAATCAATAGCACATGTCGACGGGACAACAAACTATTATCATCCGAATCAGCCGGATGGTGCTGGCTCTGCTGGTGTGTGTCTCGTTATGGGGTTGCCATAAGGAGCTGTATAATAACCTGTCCGAACAGGACGTCAACGAAATGATGGTCGCTCTGCTGGAGCGCGGCGTAGACGCATCCAAGAGCACGCCAGATAACGGAAAAACGTGGTCGTTGAGCGTAGAAGAAGCAGAGATTGTGCGTGCGATGGAGGTGTTGCGTGCACGTGGATTGCCGCATGCCAAGTATGACGACCTCGGAAGCCTGTTTAAACGAGATGGGTTAGTTTCCACGCCGACTGAGGAGCGCGTGCGGTTCATATACGGACTGTCGCAGGAATTATCCAACACGTTGTCCAAAATCGATGGTGTTGTAGTCGCGCGGGTGCAAATCGTATTACCCAATAACGATCCACTTGCCTCGCAGACCAAGCCCTCGTCTGCATCGGTATTCATCAAGTACCGGCCGGATTCCGATGTGGCGGCATTGGTGCCACAGATTAAGACGCTGGTGGTACACAGTGTCGAGGGTCTGACCTATGAGGCGGTCAGCGTTACCGCGGTCCCGGCGGATCCACTGGATCTATCGCGTATGCCAAAGAAGCAGTCCTATATATTGCCCGTCGTGGTGGCGATACTGCTTTTGATACTGCTGCCGACAGCTTGGTGGCTGTTTCGCAATGACGCGAGCGATGGCCGTAAGCTGTTTGACCGCATAGCCGGGCTATTGCGCGGGCGAACGAAGCAGGATGGTGCGGCGTCGGCTCCGTAAGCGGGATGGTCGCGATGTCGCCTTTCGACCGTGCCGCTGCAGCGCTTCAAGCATACGACCGTAACGTACGCGACGCGATTTGCTGGGCGCACCCATCGTGGCTCGCCGGGGCACTGAGCATCGATGTCCGCGCAGCCGAAACGTTACGAGCCGCGTTGTCTAGCGGGCCGCGTACGCAGCTGGACAAAGCTTCCTTCATTCTATGTCGTGCCAGCGGCGTGCCGATGCCTAGCATGACCTCATTCCTTGCGCCAGGCGCGGCGATGTTGGATGCGCTTCCGCCCGAGCAGGGCTTGCGCATGCTCAGAGTGCGCGCGCTGTTGTTCCGTAGTGCGCAGATCCGTCACCTGATTGATAAGGGAAGCCGCATGCGCTTGGTTGACTGGACGGGTGTTCCTCTCGACTCGATTGTACAGGCATCTTCTGGCGCGCCCGACATTTCGACGTTTGAATTGGGTGGAACAATGCTGCCATTGGATGAAATAGACGCGCAGACATTGGCGCAGGAAGGCTACTTCCTGGTTATCCGGGATGAAGAGGGTGCTGCGGCCATGACCACACGCCGTACGCTTTTGCGGCTTGCGTTGCCACGTGATGCTGGTCCGTCGCGATGGTTCAATGGGCGCGTGGGCGGACTGGACAAGCAAGGAACGCGCAATATGATAACTCATTTGAGCGCGTGGCTACCGGAGTGGAAATGGCTATTTGGCTGAGGTCGCCGTATTGCTTGCCTGAGACACTCGTTGCTCGCGTTGGCGCCGGCAGCGACATCATTCCGGCGCAAGAGTTTGGCGCACTGATGACTATTGAGCAGGCCTATGCTCAGCTGGAAGCGGACCGGCGCGCGGCAATCGAGCGTGCAGAGAAAGAGGCTGCTTCATTGATCGACGCAGCGCACGAGGCTGCCCAACAGATACTCGATGATGCCAAGCGGGAGTATGAGACAGCGGCAAAGCGCGGATATCAGGAAGGGGAGCAGCGCGCGCTGTCCGAGTGGATGGAGCGGCTGGCGGAACTGGCCGACGGCGAGCGTCGAATGCAGGTCCGCATGCGTGAACGATTGGCGCAGATAGTGACTGTCGGTGTCGAACAGATCGTACAGGTTCAGCATAGCGACGCACTGTTCGAGCGTGCATTGGAGGTTGTCGACCGAATCGTCGAAGGCGCAGCATATGTGCGGGTGGTTGTCAGCGAGGTGGATCACGACAAGGCTTGTGTTGCGTTTGAGCGCTTGGCAGCGCGGTGGCGGGAAATGGGGCGCCCGTTTCCACTCACTGTCGTTGCGGACCGGCAATTGCCCGCCGGAAGCTGCATTTGCGAATCAGACTTTGGTTCGATAGATGCGAGCCTTGCTACTCAATTGCGGGCCATGCGTACCGCAATCACAAAAACCCTGAAACGTTCGTTGGTCGAGATGGAAGAAACCGGAAAGGGGACGGACCGTGTCGCGCAACCAGACGTCCGCCTGTCCGCCGACGGCGATGAAGATCAACTGGGCGACGATGTGTATGATGAAGGGGCAGGTGACGAAGAGATTTTGGATGGCTATCTTGTTGATGATACGGATGACGAAGAGGATGCCATGAATGTCGGCGAGGACGCCGCGGATGCAGAGGAGGAAGACACCGCGGATATCGGCGAGGATGCTACGGATGTTGAGGAATACGTCGCGGATGTCGATGAGGACGAAGGCGAGTTGGACGACGATGCGGACGTCGTGTCGGACGAATGGGGCCGATTCACTCGTGGGGAGTCGGAGCGCGCGCCATGAACCGTGCACACAACGTCGGCCGTACCGGTGACGCCGAATATGAGAAAGCGCTTGAGCTTGATGCGCATCGCCTGACCGATGCAATCGAGAAGGCCATTTTGTCGACCCAGGCGATCGCGCGCAACGGTAAGGTGCTGGAGGTCATCGGCACGCTTGTGAAGGTCGGCGGCTTAGATGTGACACTGGGCGAGCTATGCGAGTTGCGCGCGGCGGACGGCAGCTTGCTGCAGCATGCCGAGGTAATTGGTTTTACGCGCGACGTAGCATTATTGTCGCCGTTTTCGCGGTTGGAGAACATATCACGCTCGACCCGGGTGATCGGGCTTGGACGTCCGCTGTCGGTTCCCGTCGGCGATGTGTTGCTTGGCCGTGTGATTGACAGCCTGGGCCAGCCGATCG
This sequence comes from Mycetohabitans sp. B3, assembly GCF_021498065.1. Lineage (NCBI taxonomy): Bacteria > Pseudomonadati > Pseudomonadota > Betaproteobacteria > Burkholderiales > Burkholderiaceae > Mycetohabitans > Mycetohabitans sp. B3. The sequence continues at coordinate 83,296 of NZ_JAHLKN010000027.1, forward strand.
ACGGGTTGGGCTCCATCGACGCAGACGAGGAGCGCCCGATCTTTGCGGATCCTCCCGATCCGATGAGTCGTCGTATGATCGAGTACCCGATGGCCACGGGCGTGCGTGTCGTGGATAGCATGATGACGCTCGCGGAGGGCCAACGCATGGGCATTTTCGCACCCGCTGGCGTCGGCAAGAGCACGCTGCTCGGTATGTTCGCGCGCGGTGCGCAATGCGACGTTACAGTCATTGCGCTGATCGGCGAACGGGGCCGCGAGGTGCGGGAATTCGTCGAGTTGATTCTCGGCAAGGAGGGCATGGCACGATCGGTGGTCGTCTGTGCAACATCGGATCGGTCCTCGATCGAGCGCGCGAAGGCGGCATATGTCGCCACTGCAATTGCCGAATATTTTCGCGATCGCGGTCAACGCGTGTTGTTGATGATGGATTCGCTGACGCGGTTTGCCCGTGCGCAACGCGAGATTGGACTGGCAGCGGGCGAGCCACCGGCGCGACGCGGTTTTCCGCCCTCTATTTTTGCTGAGCTGCCGCGGCTGCTGGAGCGTGCCGGCATGGGCGCGACCGGCTCGATTACGGCGCTATATACGGTATTGGCCGAGGACGAGAGCGGTAGTGACCCGATAGCGGAAGAAGTCCGGGGCATCCTGGATGGCCATATGATCCTGTCGCGCGAGATTGCAGCGAGGAACCAGTATCCGGCGATCGACGTGCTCGGAAGCTTGTCTCGCGTGATGTCGCAGGTGATGCCCCGAGAGTATGTGGACGCCGCCGCGCGCGTGCGCGAACTGCTCGCAAAGCACCGAGAAGTTGAGATGCTGCTGCAGATCGGTGAATACCAGCCCGGGGGGAATCCGCTTGCCGACGAGGCGATCGCCAAGATTGACGCAATCCGCGATTTCCTGAGCCAGCGCACCGACGAGCGGGCGGACCCCGACGATACACAGTCCCGCTTGTTTGATCTGGTAAGCAACTAGCGAGAGCGTCATGCGAGGCTCAGATCGCCGAATCACTGCATTGCGCCGGGCGGTGGCTCGCCGAAAGCGCATAGAAGACGAATTGCGCGAAATGCTCGCTCGGCAGCGCGACGAACAAGCGACGTTGCTCCATAGCTGTGAAGACAAAGGCACCCAGATCGAGCGGGAGCGGGACGTAGTGCGCGCCCATGAAGAGCGCATTGCCCAAATGATGACCGGCAGCAGTTGCTTTTCAATCGCTGAAATGCAGGCTTCGATGCGATATATGGATCTTGTGACGGATCGTATCCGAGTGCTGCAACGTGAGTTGGCTGCGCTCGAACAGCAATATCGGGAAAAGACCGATGAAATCTCCCGTACTGCACAGGCCATCGCGAGCAACCGTGGTCGGATCGATGTATGCGAGCGTCGCATTGGCGTGTTGCGCCGCAAACTTGATGAACTTGCGAGCGACATCGATGACGAGGAAACTGAGGAAGCGGCGTTGGCACGAGCCAGAAACCATATACGATTAGGAACGGGGCGGAGATGAACAAACTATTGGAGATCTATGGCGAGTATCACGACGCGATACACGGCTATTTGGCAATGCTGACATTATGCTCAGAACGCGCCTTTATTTTATTCTTTATGTTTCCACCGACCGCCGACGGCGTTCTGCAAGGCGTTGCGCGCAATGGCGTTGTGCTATTGTTCAGTTCATTCATCGCTTACGGCCAGCCCGTGGCTTTCTTTGAATCAATGTCGAGCCTAAGATTTGTTGAAATCTTCGCACGTGAGGCCGTCATCGGACTTGCACTCGGCTTTTCGGCGTCGATCGTATTCTGGGTTGCGGAAAGTGCCGGGACGTACATTGACGATTTGACCGGCTACAACAATATCCAGATTACTAATCCGGCCCGCTCCGAACAGAATACACCTACTGGTACATTGCTGACACAGATCGCCACCGTGGCATTCTGGACCCTTGGCGGCATGCCTATCCTGCTCGGCGTGCTATACGACTCATACAACTGGTGGCCGATCACGTCTCGTACACCGATTGCCGAGAATATCCTCGAGAGCTTCGTATTGCATCAAACGGATACGTTGATGCAAATGACGGCAAAACTGGCTGCTCCGATCATGTTCATTCTTCTGCTGGTCGATTTGGCTTTTGGTTTCGTCGCCAAATCGGCGCAGAAGCTAGAAGTCATGCAACTGAGCCAACCCGTCAAAGGCGCATTGACCGTCCTGATCCTCGCGCTATTCGTCGGCATCTTTGTCGAGCAAGTCCGCGGTCAACTCGTGCTGGCAGGGCTGTCAGACTATATGCGGGAGTTGGTGCACGGACCGCGGTGAAAAAAGAGCCGGCCAGCGACAAATCCACAGTCGGCATTGATTCTGCCGCTGGTGTGCGGCGATCAGCACCGCCATCACATCGCCATCACGCACAGCGCGACAGTGACATGAATATGCATACGTACTATGCATCCGAACGGCAAAGCCAACCGGCCGTTCGTCATGGTCGAGACAAACGCAAGCGCTGCCTCAGCGGCAAACTATTTCACCCCACACGCAGGCATCTCAGACTTGCAATTCGCCTCCACTGCCTGCTGGGAGACATCGGTCGTGCCATCACCCGGCGTGACGGGCTGCCCGCGCCGATAAAACAGATAAGTAGCCGAGTACGGTACATAAAGCGCCGTGCGTTCAACCGAGCAGGCGGGATCGGGAGGCAGTCCTCCAGACGTTTGCACGCGCTGTATCGACGTGATGTTGGCGAACCTGCCGGCTTCTCCGGGTTCCGCGGAGGAATGGACGGCGGTCAGCCGTTGCCACGGCAGCGTCGACGCACTGATTATTTCCTGCGCAAGCAACCTTGTCACGACGTAGCTGCCGTCGGTTGCTATGAAATATCCGCCTGGTGATATAACTCCGGCGCTGTGGCGCGACGCATCAACCAGTGTCGCCAGCGTTCCGGTGGCATGCCAACTCAGTTGGTTGCCGTTGCGTTGGCACACATACGTTTCATTCCCGTGTACGCGGAATACTTCCTGCAGTACTTCGACTGGCTTGGCTTGGAGCGAAGCGGGCAGTGTGCTGTTCGACGGCGGCACATCGGGCGCTGCACAAGCCGCCAGCCCTAACGCGCAAGCGCCCGACACCAGTATGGCGGCGCGTTGGCCATGCGCGGGCGGCCGGCGCGCCGGCCCGCCGTCGTTGCCGCTTGACGGGACTCGATGTGCCCGCGCCCAGTTTAGAAGATAGGTAAGAGGATTCACCGTGCGGCATCCGTCAAGATCGGCTGGAAAGAACCAAAGTACAACGCTATCGGGCCGCAGCCGATGGACGGCATGCGAAACGATGAATGACCAGGCGTAGTAATGGGCTGATGTCTACATCCCACCAGCGGCGGTTCCGATATGCTCTGTGCCGGTGTCGCGTTCCTAATTGCGCGGAAGAATTTCAACAGTCCTCAAAATATCGCAGTTTGGTCAGATTTGTTGAAAATGTTGCAGGATGGTTCGACTAGATTCCGATATGTCAGACCCGCAAGGGCGCTTGTAATGACGTTGTGCGTCAGGCCATGAGGCGCGCGCATATTGGAGTCTCACGATGCTCATAACACCGTATTTCCCGTTGGCTGCAGCCCTGTCGTCGAAAGACGTGCCAGCCGAGTTCATGAACAAGTTGGTTGAAGCGAATCTCACCGCCGCAGGTGGCCAGGCAAGCCGGTGGGGCGAGGATGAGCGCGAGGACCAACAGGTCGCCGGGCTGCTGCAACTGCACGCCGATATGCAAATGACGCTGGGTATCGATGACGAGGCAGAAACGTCGTATCGGCGCGCGCAGCGCGCGGTGCGAGAGTGTGCTCATGCAGTCCGGGCCGCCTCTTGCCGCAATGCCGGCTGGCAGGCGCTGTTCCGCTGCAGGCTGGCGACGGCGCTGTCTTGCTTTGTCCGCCTGGTCGACGACGCGGAGCTGGGTCCGTTGCAGCGCCTGGAGGCTCAGTTCGGTCTGGTGTGCACATTGCACGAACTCGGGCAGGGCCGCTTCCTGCGCGATGCGATCAAGCAGCTGATCGAGCTTACCGAGGAGGCGCCGCCCGAGGTGGCGGAACGCTGGCAGGAGGTTGTGCTGACGCTGCGTCTGGATATCGCGGTGCAGCGCGAGTTGAGATTATCGTCCCAGCTTGGTGACCACGCCTACTGGCTGTCTGGTGCTGGTGACGAACGATCGCTTGGCAGCCGTGACTCCGGTGCGTTGATCGAAGCTTTGGAGACCGATGCGCAGCGTGTCCAGATGCCGTTGCTTAAGCAACGAATCATGTACTTGCGTCATTTGCGGCTGTTGTCGCACGGCGTGCGCGACGCAATGATGAACATCCAGCAACACTTGGACTGGGCGTCGCGTAACGGATTGTCCGAGTATGGGCGATCAACTCGGATCGAGATCGGCTTGGCGGCGTTGCACGCAGGCGCGCCCCAGCTGGCCGAGTCGGTGGTGGAGTCGCTGAACCGCGTCGATTACGTTTCCAGTACCGGACGCCGGCAAATCGACTATCTCTATTGCCTTGCCAAGATCAGGCAAAGCCAGGGTAAGGTCAACGAGTCGATGCAGTACTACACGCGCTATGCGGTTGTCTCAACGCAATGCCTGCGGGATGACTCCCAGGCGTTGGTGTCGTTCTCCAGCCGTGCGACGCCCCAGACGGGCCAGCTGGACGACATCAGCGCGCGGCTGCCGGCCAAGTACCGGCGAGCGTACCGATACATGCAGGAGAACCTGAATCGGCATGACCTATCGGTGCGCGAGATCGCCGCGGAGGTTGGCGTGACCGAACGGGCCTTGCAAAGTGCTTTCAAGAACTTCCTCGGATTGTCTCCAACCGAATTGATTCGACGCCAGCGCATGGAGCGCATCCGGGCGGAGCTGTTGAGTGACTCGCTGGAGAGTGAACGCAGCGTGCTGCGCATCGCGAACAAGTGGGGCGTGCAGAACCGGTCGACGTTGGTGAGCGGGTATCGGAAAGAATTTCAGGAAGCGCCGTCGGAGACGCTCGACCGGTAGACGAATACCCGTTAATCGTCTTGCGTGTCCGACCGTGGGTGAAGGATCCATGCAACCTTGACAACGCGTAAATCGATGACAACAATGAACTGGATGCAGTCAACTCGGGGTGTGGTTTCAGCAGGCGCGGGCACGATGCGCAAGAAGCTGGTCTGTGCGGCATGCATTGCATCGCTTGCTTTGGCCGCCACGCCGGTCTTCGCCGATGACATACCGATACGCTGGCATAGCCGAATGGTCCATGTGTCCGTAGAGGGCAAGGATATCAAGGATGTCCTGCGAGACTTGGCGTCCAGCCAGGGCGTGCCCGCGACGATATCCGGCGATGTTCACGGTAAGGTCACGGGTCGTTTCGACATGCCACCGCAACGATTCCTCGAGACCTTGGCATCGACCTTTGGCTTCGTCTGGTTCTACGACGGAACGGTGTTGTCAATCAGCGATTCGAGCGGCGTGACACGGCAGGTCGTCCAGTTGCAACACGCAACCATCGACGACTTGAAGGCGGCACTCGACAGACTGCGGATCACCAATCCGGCCTTTCCGTTGTCCTACGACGATACCCGCAATACGGTACTCGTTAACGGGCCGCCGCAGTACGTACAGCTGATCGCCGAGGTTGCGCGGCGAGTCGACGCGGCCGTGGCCCGGCAAGCCGGTTCGCAGGTACGCGTTTTTTCACTCAAGCACGCCTGGGCCGCTGACCATAATGTGGACGTCGACGGACAGCGCTATGTTGTTGCTGGCGTAGCCAGTGTGTTGTCAGCGCTATACCACCCTGAGAGCAAGGCGGCGCTGGGCGGATCGGAAAACGGCTCGCAGAGCGGCTTCGCGAAGGCTTACATGCGGCGTGTCGATCCAATGGCCGACGCTGTCGGCAATCTTGGCGGTACGGCAGCCGGCGGCGGACCGAACGGTTCCACGGTGTTGATGCCGCCCTTGCCGGATAACATGCCCGCGGGTACTGTGTCGCCAGGGCTGGCTGGACTGCTGGGCGGGATCGGCTCAGGTGGCCGTACCATGGGCGGGAGCATGGCCGGGCTGCCGGGGCAAGGCGCAGGCGATTATGGCGGCGGCGCCGCACGCTACACGGCTGGCTTCTCCGGTGATTTGGGGCCGGCCGCCGATACCGCGTCACTGCCCGTCATCCAGGCGGACGAACGCACCAATTCGGTGCTGATCCGCGATTTACCGGAGCGCCTGGCACAATACCAGTCGCTGATTGACGCGCTTGATGTCAAACCACGGCTGGTGGAAATCGAGGCTCACATCATCGAAGTCGACGATGACGCGCTCAAGCAGATTGGGGTGGACTGGCGGGCACACAACAGTCATATCGATTTGCAGACCGGCAATGGTTTGCACAGTCCCTCGTCATACGACGGTACCCTCAATCCTACATTTACGTCCAAAAGCAGCGACGGCACGACCGTTATCAGTACCGCGCCTCTTGGCGCGTCTCTGACGGCTGTGCTGGGCAATGCCGGACGCTACCTGCTGGCGCGGGTGGACGCGCTGCAGAGTGCCAATCTCGCGCGTATCGACGCCAGCCCGAAGGTCGCGACATTGAGCAACGCGGAAGCCGTCATGGATCACAAGACACGCTTCTTCGTGCGCGTGGCCGGCTACACGTCGGCAGACTTGTACAGTGTGTCAACGGGCGTGTCATTGCGTGTTCGGCCCCTGGTCGTGGAAGAGGATGGGCGCACGCAGATCAAGCTGGAAGTTCACATCGAGGACGGACAAGTGACTAATCAGTTGGTAGATAATATCCCTGTTGTCACGACTAGTACGATCAATACCGAAGCGTTTGTAGGGCAGAACGAAAGCTTGCTGATAGCGGGATACCGAACAGACTCCTCGTCCAATCTCGAAACGGGGATACCGCTGTTGTCCAAGATTCCGCTGATCGGCGGCTTGTTTAGATATCGTAGTGACCAACGCAGTCATATGGAAAGAATCTTCCTGTTGTCACCGCGCATCATTGAGTTCTAGGATCGGTGCCACGGACGCCGGGCACTGCCATTCGTGCCTGGCGTCGAGCACGCATTCCACCGTCGGATTGACGTCGTCGTGGCGACGTAAAACCTTTTCGTCGCCGAGCGACCTGTGGGCCGTGGCAAGCGGAGTCTCGAGGGGGCTGTCCATCATCGCCGACGTCGCGGTATCGGCCTCAGTGGCTTCGACCCGATAGCCATGTGCATACATGGTGCGCAGACGCAGGCCATGCGTGCCATGTAGTTCCAGCTTTTTGCGCAGCTTGTAAATATGCTGCTCCAATGTTCGGCCTACGATGTCCTCGGAACTGCTCCACACCGCACCAGCGATTTGCCGACGGCTGACATATTCCCCGTAGTGTGAAAATAGCAGCCACGCAATCGCGAACTCTCGCGGTGTCAGCCGCACCGCATCGCCGTTGACGCGGACAATGCACGTATTCGGATCGAGACGATAAGGGCCGCACTCGATCACGCTGGCATGGTCTGTACGACGGGTGACATTGAAGCGTCGGATCGCCAGATGCACCCGCAGCAACAATTCTCGTGGATCGATGGGTGTGAGCACAACATCATCCGCGCCGGCATCCAGCACGTGCACGATACTCGCCCGGTCCTCGAGCGCCCCGATGACGATCAAGGGCGCGCGACGGTCCGCATAGCAGGCCCGGCGCGCGAGGAATGGCCGCAAAGGGTTAATCCCGATGGCTGAATCGACCAGGATGGCTTGAAATTCCTCACGATAGACTGCACGAGCGAGCGCCACATCGTCGACGAACTGCTGGCATGGCTCGTCGTCGGCCTTGAAGCACGCTTCGATAAACTGAAATAAAACTCTATTTCCGGTAAGAATGGCAATTCCCATTTCTTCTCCAGTAGATTCTTAATTGAACCGCTTTTCGCGACTGGCGCTATGTCAGGGAGCGGACAGGGATGCGACATTCCAACTGTACGGCAATACGAGTGTCAACTATGTAACGCGTTGTTTCAAACAAGCGAACGCGCATTGCTTTATCCGCAGCGTAGGTGAGTTGTCGATAGCACTGTCCAATATTTGTCTTGTGAGCCAGGATCAGATTTTTGAGATTTGTAGACTCGGCGCGACTGTTTGTATTATCGGATACCGCTGTGCAGAGCGTCTCCGAGTCCATGCAGCCGGTAAGCCCAGCGTAGCGGTAGTGTGGTGGCTGCTACAGCGGATGGCTGTTTTACGGGTAGCCTGCGCTAAATTGATGTGTATGGATTTTGAAAGGGAATTGTGATATTTCAGTAAGCGATATATTGCTGGTACCTCAAATCTGCCACTTACCGCAGGTACGCGTCGGCATAGGTATTGCACCATTGGAACCATTATTCTTTATTGCGACACCTGGAAAGCTGATATTCTGATATTGAAATAGTACAAGCTAATTTGCTTTGTGCTCATGCTGCGTAAAGCGACGTCATATTGACGTGCCCTGTCGTCGACAAAAATGGATTGCTTGCGAGGCACGGCCGCGGACCCAGGGTGCTGGGTTCGCGTCATCGTGCCAGCAAGAATAGATTAAGCCGACTGGCGCAACGGGTAGATTGGCCGAAGGACGATAACAGAGACGCTGGTGTAACCTGACCGACCGAAGCGGAGTTGGAGTTGTATGACCGGCCTATTCTAGTTACTAGCTCAGCCTCAGCCCAGCCCAGCTCAGCCCAGCCCAGCTCAGCCCAGCTCAGCTCAGCCCAGCCCAGCCCAGCTCAGCCCAGCTCAGCTCAGCTCAGCTCAGCTCAGCTCAGCATCCGTCTCGGATGTAGTCGGCGGCCAATGGCCACCCCGCGCAGGGCGCGCTCGACAGGTAGGTTGTCGATTTCAAGCCGCCTCATCGCAATAGCGTGTCAGCGCCTAGAGGGGCGGCAGGTCGGCACGATATGCTGATTGTGCCCGGCGGAGCGCCGATGCGGATGCCGCACTATCGTCGTAGCACCGGTGTGATCCCGGCGCGCGCGTTTCTGCGCCGTTTGCATGTCAATCCGTCCGACTGCCGCCGGTTCTCATCGGGGTCGTGACGGTGCGGCGGTGCGCCTCGCTAGTACGGTAACCGGTATTCAGCGTGCACACGCCACCGCATGCTCGATTTGTGCGCGCATATGCTCGTGAGCGTCGCTGTCCACGCCCAAGGTGTTGCCCTCCGGGCGCATATTGAGCCGAAGAAAGGTGGCGACCACGGACAGGGCGACTGGATTGCCGTCTTCTAACACCAGCTCGACATAGCGCCGCCATTCAGTGTCCCGCAGGTGATAAAGGCAACACGCGATCAGGGCAGCACAGGCCGCGCCGCCTTGATGCCGTGCCTCTATCGACTTGAGCACGCGCAGCGCACCGATCCAGTCCGACTGCCGCACACGCAGATTCGCTTCGCTGAAGTCGACGTGGGTTGACGATGGCTTGAGCACGCGCAACGCCAGCAGTAGGTCGTCGAGATCTTCGGATGGCACACTGGCCATGCCCAAGGCGAAGAGCCGCAGCAGCGCGCCAACTGTCTTGTCGCTGCAGTTTAGGTAGGAGGCGCGGCGAACGGACGATAGCGCATTCATGACGATGTCGCAGTGTGTTATCAGACTTGACGTGTCGCCGATCACGTGCCGACGACCCTGTCGATGGTATGTCGACAGACGCAACGCACCGGCCATACGTGCGAACTCATGGATGGATATCGGAAATAGATGCTCGAGCCAGGCCGACTCCGCGTCTGGCTGCGTGCGTAACGGATTGCATGTGGTTGGGTTGGCCTGATCGTCGAGCGTTTCGTGCTGATAGGCGTGTGGTTTGATCACCGCGGGCCATCCGTTGTCTTATACCTTCGTCGCTTAACTCTGTATCGTATTGTGCTTCTGGATATTTATAAGCCATACTAAGGAAATGGATTTGATAAGGATAACGATTTATTAGGAGAGTGGGTAAGAATTGGGTCATGGCGTGGCTTCAGCGGTGACGCGTCATCCGGTGATTGCGCGTCAGGAACGAGCGTAGGCCGTTGCGCGGTTCGTTGACTGGGTCGACGGCTTCGCATAACCGCCATGGTGGTCCGCGATTGTCGAATAAGCTTCTGCTCCTCGACACTGTCATCGTGGTGCGTTTGCATTCTTTGCCTGCAGCCGATTTTCGACTGCATCGTCAGCGCGGAGCGCGAATGTACTAACGCGTGGCCCGACCGCCGCGACCACGCGGCTTTCGCGTAGCTGCGCCTTCCTGCGGGAGGCGTGTGCTGTGCAACGACTCCGGAGGTGCGTCAGCCGCCGTGATACACCGGTCGATCCGTGCCGTAACAGTCGATGTCTAATCGCATTTGCCTGGCGTGGCATTGGCGATATGTTGCTGGCTGGATGCGACTTATATGGCCTTTGTGAGCGGAATAATTTAATGAGCGTGCCCGATTTATTGGCAAATTGTGAAATTGCTCAACGAGTTGCATATGGCCTAGCCGACATATCCCTTTTGATTTCCGCACGAATATTCTTGTCCGATTGCATTCGGAAGTGCGTAGACATACATTCCGCTTACATCCCGTTCCGAGGTCAAGCGCCTACAAGGGGAGTCAAATGAGCGGATTTACGAGAGGACTCGGTTATGAAAGGCCAACGTTGATGCAACAGATCGCGTTCCAGTGTCGCTCGAATTACCCCCTATTTAGAGCATCGGGTAACTTGCGCATGCTTGGTATTGCTGTGGGAATAGCGCTCTCACGAGCGGTAGCGGCGGCGGATAATGTTTATGTTAATAATGGCGTCAGTCCGTTCGATCCTGCCTTTTCAAGCGCTGCGAGAAACGTTGTAGACCATTACACCGTTGACTTGTTATCTCCAGTAGTGTCGCCGCTTCCACGGCGCTTGGATTCCCGTAGCCAGCGTGACTTGACCAGTCCTGGCATTGAAGGCAACAATGGAAATGGGGAGCGACTTGTTACCCGCAAAAGTCAGCAAAGTCCGCAGCATCAGATCAGCCCTGAACTAGTTTCGCGCCTGGACGGGATGGGTCGTCAAATTCGGGCGCTGATTGAGGAAGGTGCGGCAGCCCTTGTAATGCCTGCTCCTAAGATGATGGAGCCGAACTCCCCGTTGCCTCTGTATGTTCGTCCTGTGCAGCTGCCCCACGCGGGGGAGCGTGCATCCATGTTGGAGGAGGTCCATGAACTGGTCGATAAGGCGATATCGCAGTGGGAAGCGGCCAACGAAAACTCGGCGGCGATCAGTCAGCGGTTCGCCGCTGAAACGCACATGAAGAACGTCTACGCGCATTTGCTTAAGCGCGAGAAAGCAAAGGCGAGCATTGCTGCTGCACAACTGGCTCCTGCTGAAGACGGCAGCGTTGTTGTCAATACACCTTCCCCCACAGGTTTAGTCGAGGCTGGACATCCGGACTCGGATCAGCTTGTGCCGAGCGGATCGATGTCCGGCGGTGAATCACTTAATTATGCCCTACATCCCGAATGGCTGCACTCATTGGTCGCCGAGATTATCTCAACAACGCCGTTGAGGTTGCCTCCGGGCATTAGCATCGATGACGCTCGCATGTCCGTCGGGGCGCCAGGTAGCGAACGCAAAATCGTCAACGTCGCGCGTGGCACTCATTCCACCGACGCAGTCAATAAGGGGCAGTTGGATGAGGCTGTTGCCCGCGTTGATGGCGACGCGTCCGCCGGCATCGCGTCGGCGATGGCCGTCGCCGGATTGCCACAACCCACTTCTGCTGGACGAAGCATCGCGACAGTATCCAGTGCGTCGTACCGCGGTAGGCCAGGCATGGCATTGGGCGTATCGCACGTGACGTCGGATAACCGTTGGGTGATGAAACTTGCCGCAAGTGCCAATGGACGAGGTTACTTCGGAGCGGTCGCGGCAGGCGGTTTTCAGTGGTGATGGAGCGGTCGATGGCTTGTAACACGACGTCGCGTGCGGTCCGGATCGATGAGGCTTCCCCCATCCGGCGCGTGCTTGACGCGGCGACGGAGCCGAATCGCAGCACAGGCAACCGCGCGAGTCTGGGTCTGTGGGCATGTCGTGGCAGCCCGCTATGGCGCCGGCCCAATGCCAGGGGTGCTTGCCGAAAGATGAAAGCAAATTAGCGGATACCCGCCATTAGTTTTCGTTCATCCGACGCGCAACGTTCGAAAACCGGCAATGAAGCTTACGATGCATGTTGATGCATTGGCTCTTGCCAAAGATAGTTTTGACAGGCCATATGGGATACTTAAGACATACAGAGTTATTGGAGGAAGTCAGGGGCGACGTCGGGGTAGCCAAAGCCTCAACCGACCGGGTCGTCGTGATCTTTCTCTACGAGTCATTCTCGCTGGCGGACGTCGCTGCCGTGGCGGATGGCTTAGCGTCGCTAACCGGGTGCTGGAGCGCAGCAGTGAATGGCGCAACCGCTACGTGGTCAGGCTGATGTCCACGCGTGGCGGCGTGATGGCCTCGACCTCCGGCATTCGTGTGTGGACGGATGGGCTAGACGCTCGCTATTTCGGCGCTTCCACGGATACGGTGCTCATTGCCGGCGGCCCAGGCGCTCGCGCGGCGTCTGAGGATTTCGGGCTGGTCGGCTGGTTGCGTAAAATCGGTCCGTCCACACGGACCGTGTGTGCAGTGGGCGAGGGCTCAATGGTGTTGGAAGCAGCCGGCGTGCCTGCTTGGCCTGAGCAAAGTCTGCGGCGTATTCGCTCCTCGCCAAAGCCGGGGCCTGCGTCCGGTTGTGTTTCGGACTGCTATCGATCTAACGATGGCTTCTTTACTGCGATGTCGCTGGTTTCGCGCGATTACAGCCAAGAGGTTGTCCGGGACGTAGCTGAGTTTCTGATGCCCCGTTGTGCGCGCCGCGTCATCGAGTGGATGGGGCATCCGACCGCGGCAGTCAGCGACACGATTCGCGCCGCGGCGCGTCGGTTGCAGTCTGGATGCGAACGCGCCTTATCGATTTCAGATGCAGCACGGGCAGCCGCCATGAGCGAGCGTAATTTTCTGCGCCGTTTCAAGCTAGAAATGGGTATTACGCCGTCGGAGTTCCTGCTCCGTTGCCGCTTGGAAAAGGCATGCGAATTGCTAGTCCGCTCAGACTTACCGGTCGACAAAATTGCCCGCCGTACCGGCTTGGGTAGCGGTGTGCGGCTGGCGACATTGTTCCGTAAGCGCATGTTCACGTCGCCGACGTCTTACCGAAACGCCGCCCGCAGGCGCATGGATCAACCCTGATCGTCTTGCGCGCGGTCAGACGCGCAGCGCGACGCAACCAACGGATGAGCGCGGCCGCGACGGGCGACGCTGTATTATGGAGGGGGCTTACCCGAGTCACGGGTGAACGGATGATCATGGATATGCAAAGCAGCCTGCGCAGGGAACTGGATATCTACACCAGGCGTTCCAAGGCGTTGGCTGAAGCAGCATGGATCGATGCCAGCCGCGTGATCGATCTCATCGCCCGCGATGGCTTGGATGTGCGCTATGTCCCCAAGATCGCCGTGTCGAACTTGCAGTGCGTCGGATTCGAAGCTCAGGCCCGCCTCAAAGGTACGTTCGGGCGTGCCGGAACGGACAGCTTCCTCGGTTGCCTGGAGCGCACTGGTATCGTCAGTCCAGTGGATGTGTGGCTCTGTGAAGAAGTCGAGCAGGCCATTGGTCGATGGGCGCAGCGCGAGATGTACCCGGCTGTCTCGATCAAGCTTCATTCGGATACGATGGCATGCGGTCCGGCATTTGACGAAGTGATCAAGGCGTTGCGCTACTTGAATGTCGAGATAGAACTCGGTGCGGGTGTGTCGCTTGCCAAGGACAGCACACTGAGTTGTGTTGGACGCTTGCGTGACAGCGGTGCAAAATTGATTATTGATGACTTCGGCGCCGGCTATACGAACTACCAGCGACTTGCCGGCACGCATTTCGACTCGGTAAAACTGGATAGGGACCTTATTTGCGGATTGGATTGCGCCCGAGGGCGCGTCGTTCTCGCCGGCGCGTGCGATCTGTGTCGGAAACTCGGTTTGAAAGTCATCGCGGCAGGCATCGAGACGCAGAACCAGTTGGAAATCGCCAGAACGCTGGATATCGATTTCTTTCAAGGCCTATATTTTGGACCGGAGTTGTCGTGGGACGAGGCGAGCGAGTATTTTGCCATGCAGCGCGTGCGTCATACGGCCTGAACGGTCAAGCTGGGCAAATATTATGCGCTCGTTGAGATTTGCCAGATCCGCGCTCCTCGTGCTGATAGCGGGCAGCGTCAGCTTTGAGGCATTTCGTATTGCTTATCTATTTTACTACGGTGGCGCTGCACAAGTGTTCGACCACGGCGCCGAGACGTTGCACGCGCTGTGGATGGGTTGGCGATTTGACTTGAGGGTGCTGTCGATCGCGATCCTGGTGGTGATGCTGCCCGTCTTCGTGGTGACAAAGTGGCGCCCCCTTAGGCGTGCCGCTGGGCTGCTGCAGCGCCTGTCCATCGCAGCGATACTGCTGTGCGTGAACCTCGGCTCCGCTTGCCAATTCTATTACTACGATTTCTATGGCAGCCCATTTAATCCGATGGTGTTTGGGTTGCTGGGTGCCGATCCGTTGGGGACACTGGTGGCGGCGCGAAGTCAGTACCCGGTCGTGCGATGTGCGCTACTGATGGCTCTCGTTACCGCTTTGCAGATGTGGGTCATCCTGCGGCTTTCCGGGAGCGCGCGTGTCGATCGAAACGGGCAAGCGCGGCCTCGCGAACGCATGCGTTGCGTGCTGGACGGCGCAGTGCTGGTCGTGTTACTGCTCGGCTTGGCTCGTGGTGGCCTGGGCGAGGCTGCGCTCGGCTCGCGCGAGGCGGAGATTTCCACGCGTGCATGGATCAATGACTCGGTGCGCAACGCAGCACAGGCGCTATACGACGCCTATGCCGACCGGCGCAGCCAAGCCAAAATCGACGAAGACCCCGCATGCCAATTAGCGCGCTACGGGTTCCGCTCCACCGATGAGCTGGCCCGTGCGGTCGGCGCTGCCTCCGGTGCGCCGCCGGATCTGGAAAGCGTGGTGTTCCGCCGCACTCCGGAGAACCGATTTCTGGCCGCGCATCCACCCCATGTGGTTTTCGCGCTGATGGAATCATGGGGCGCGCATCCGCTCGAATTCAGCACGGCCTCCACCGACCTGGCGGGCGTGATGGCAGAGCACTTGCAAAGCGATTACCTGTTCCGCAATGTTTTCCCAGCTCGGCTTGGCGGCCACGCGGCGCTCGAGGTGCTATTGCTCAACTCGCCGGTCTCGCCGCTGACGCAAGGTGACCAGGGGTTTGTCACGTATTCGACATCGGCCGCGCTGCCATTCAAGACCAAGGGCTATCGAACCGTGTTCGTCTATGGCGGCAGCGGTGCGTGGCGATCAGTGTCGCGTACGATGCGGCGTCAGAACTTCGACGAAGTGTACGACATGGCAGACATCATTGGCAGGTACCCGGATGCAAAACGCACGATCTGGGGCGTGTACGATGAGTACCTGTTTCGATTCGCGTTCGATTTGCTTGCCACTCGTGACGCGCTGGGCCAGAAGATCCTCCTGTTCGTCACGAGTACGACGAACCGCCCCCCTCACGTCGTGCCGAGTCATTATTTACCTCCGCCGCTGGACTTGAGCGACATGCGCCGGCATTTCGCGGCCGATTTCGACAAGGGTAGCCGTATGGTGCAGACGTATCAGTATGCCACTCACCAACTGGGCATGTTCGTCAGCCGGGTCGAGGCCGCACAGTTCGGCAGCAAGACTATTATCGCGGCAACCGGTGATCACAACATGCGCGGGCTGTTCCGGTATCAGCGGCCGGAGCAGAGCCGGGAGCTGTATCGTGTACCGGGTTTCTTCCGTGTGCCGCCGCCGTACCGTCCCCGTTTCGTGCCGGATCTGGAACGATATGCCGGGCACGCAGATTTCTTTCCGACACTGTATCATCTCGCGTTGTCCGACGCGCGCTATCCGGCGTTCGGGCACAGTCTGTTCGCGCCCGCCCCGCAGACCGAGCAATTTGCCGTGATCGGCTTCAAGACGATGTTCAGCCGCGACGGCGCGATGATGCCGCTGGTCGGCGAGCCAGCCGCATTCCGCTGGCAGGGCCCCACGTACGCGCTTGTGCCGGATGAGGCACCATCAACGCTGCTGCGCGAGCAGGCCGCACGGGCGCGGGCGCGGATCGCGCTGGCGGACTGGTACGTGCGCTACCAGGTCATTCGTGCGCGCACGGGAGAAGGATACTGACTGATAACGTGTTAGCTGCGGCGCAGGCTGATGCGCCGCTTCAGGTTCCCGTCACGTTGCGGCCGCAGTACGCTGCGCAACTGCTACGATTCGCAACCTGAGACATGCTCAGCTTGCACGGTACGTGCAAATCGACTACGGCCGCGAGATGGCGCTCATTGCGTGCACGCAGTAGGACACGCGCCCGGCTATTCATGGCGTGGCGCAAGCGGTAACTGATTCGGACAACGACAAGGCCGAGTTCGCGAATGTTGTTGTTTGCGCGGGACTGTGGGTTTGCGCTTCACAGCGACGATCCGGAGGTCGTCAAAGTCGAATGGCCGCTTCGGTAGCGGGAGCGCCACTCCTTTGTGGCATCGGGAGCTTCGCCGCGACGGGCGGCAACTGTATGCGTCACGCGGTCGCATTCACGGCGCGGGGCGCGATTCATGCCGCCGGCATCGGTATAATTTGCGCCATGATTCTCTCCATAGCCGAACACCATGCCGGGCCGCCTGCCGATGCTGCACATCGCGCAAATGTGGCGAACTGTCACAGCGTGCATCACGTCGACGAGCATGTCGCGGTCAACAGCGGCGAATCGATGCGGCACGACGTGTCGCGCTGCTCGGGCTGTGCATTACGCAACCTGTGCTTGCCGCCGGAATTATCGAGCGACGACATCGAGCAGTTTCATCAGGTCGCCAGCATGAAGCGTCTGGTGCGCCGTGGCGACGTGCTGTATCGTTGCGATGATCCATTTCGCAATATCTTTGCCATCAAGACCGGCTCGTTCAAGACGGTCATGGTGCTGCGCGATGGTCGCGAGCAGGTTACCGGCTTTTACTTGCCGGGCGACGCGCTAGGCCTCGATGGTGTGTGTTCGGACCGCCATCGTTGGGATGCCGTTGCGCTCGAAGACAGCCTGGTGTGTACGGTGTCGTTTACTCGGCTCGAGGCGTTCTGTCATCGGCAGCCGGCGATGCAGCGGCATCTGCACCGGATGCTCAGTGGAGAGATCTTGCGCGAATCCGGGCTTAACGTATGGCTGGGCACGATGAACGCCGCGGAACGCGTGGCGGCGTTCTTGCTGAACCTATCGAAGCGCTTCGCCGTGCGGGGTTATTCGCCGAACGAGTTTCAATTGAGGATGACTCGGGCAGAGATGGGCAGTTATCTGGGTTTGAAACTCGAAACCGTGAGCCGGATATTGTCCGGCTTCAGCCGGGCAGGGCTGGTCGACACGCAGGGCAGGAACATTCGAATCCTCAATGCGACTGCGCTCGCCGCCGTCTAGGCGCGCCGCTGCCCGCTTGGACGGGGGCGCTGCCTGGCGTGCCGATGAGGGAGCGACCCATTCGCGCACGCCGGTGACGGACCACGCCTGCCGCGTGGCTTGTTGAATCTGTTGCAGTGTCGTACGCCAAGCCTGCGAGTTCAACTCCGTCACTTTTTCGACACCATCGAAAACTTTGCCGGCTAACCCGAACAGCGTATTGATACCGGATTTTTGCGCAGCGGCAAGTTGTTCCGTGATCACGAGACTCATGACTAGGCTTGTTGGACGTTAGAGGCGGACGCGGGCTCGGATGGCTTGGCCGGCGGAACTACGCGGAAAATCGCACACGCGAGCATGCGTCGAGGATCGACTGGCCAACTCGCGTCAGCTGCGGCGAACGGCCGCCGGAGGCCTGATCGTGTAATACGACGAGTTGGCGCTCGAGTAGCGTGCCAAGTTCGGCGCGACTCAGATCGATCTGGTCTGGCGAGTGCTTGATGAGCATGAGGGTCGCGAATTCGTGTGGACTCAACATTTTCGGCTCCTGACTAACAACCCCGGTTCTGTAGAAATGACTTGGGCTCGCAAAAAATTCGGTTAAATATGCCAATTTCCCCCGGCGGCTGGAAGACAATTCTTTCCCCCACCATTGGACGGCATTTTTGACTCTGTCCAATGGATTAACCGCAGCGAGTAGGTATTAATTGCAGCCCGAAAAGAATAATGTGCTGGCTCGAATTGTGTTGCGCCACAAACGTTTTTCGACGCCAGGAGCGAATATTAATCTTCTCCAATTCACGCCGCAATAGCTGACAAAAAATTATACGATTGCTTAAAACACGATGCGATGAATGGACAAGCGTAGGAACCGTTTGGATGAAGTAAATGAACGGCAAACCGCGGACTGGAACTTGTATGCGGGCACCTTGATATCCAGCAGGTACTGAAACAATCATCCTGCTGCCATTCATTGATACGGAAATGCGGCGCGGTGGGATGTCGCGGGCCGCGGCATATTGAATCTTGAAATAATGCTACGCGGCTAATTAACTTGCTATTAATGGACACGACAAATTTATCTCGTGCTGCGTTTGCTTGACGGCAGCATAGGAGAGACGGCGCTCGAAGGGCCCTCACCGGCGCGATCAAGTCGACGACGCTTGAATGCGTCGCTCAAAGGCCCGGACTACAGCATTCGCCTGATCACAATCGAGAACTCGCCAGAGTACTTCATTCGTGGCGCGGGGCAAACGCTCCTGCTCGCGGACGGCGACAATGAAGATGCAATCTCGGCAGCCTAAGTGAGCTTGGGGCGCGCGCGACTACTGGCATGCTCCGATACTCGCTGGAACCAGGCGAAAGCAGCCAGTTATCCAATGTGCATTTCTTTGTGCCGATCCGCTGCGCGAACTGCCCGTGCCGGCGCGCGGCCGACCTGGCAGCCGCAACGGGACGCGGCGTCAGGCCGCGGCATGGCAATTCTTTCGAAAACGTAGCTATGGGATATGCATTGAGGCAGTCGCCGAACGGGAGGTGGTAGCGGGCGCTGGTCTATGCAAGCCGCTCATGCCGCAAGGTTCGGCGCTCCAGTGCATCAACGTGTGTATGCATAGTTGAATGATCGCATCGGCGCCTTGTGTGCCATACACCGAGTGATCGAGTTGCGCGATGGTTTGCACGTCGATCTGCCGTTGCCTGCGAAATGCCCGGTGAGCAGGCCCGAAGTGACGGGACAGTTCGTCCAGTCCCGGGTCGAACTCGCCATAGACCAATAGTGCCTTCACTCCACGGCGCGCCAACGCGTGCATCACCCCGCGCTCGGAGTGAGCCGGCGGGCGCCAACCTGCCCGTTCGAGCAGCCGCATTGCTGGCACGCGTAGCTTGGCGGCCGTCAGCCGTACGAGCGCCTTGACAACGGGGCGCAGGTCACGCCGGCGTCGCAATAGGCTTTTCCACTTCTGCGGGTTGCGTGCTGACGCGAGGTAGCCGCGTGCCGAATTGGTCTGCTGAGCAATCGCGTCTGCGAGCGTCAAGCCGGCCGGCCAGATGAACCGGGGCAAGTTGATCACGATCATCCCGGTGACGGCCGCCGAACGCGATGCAGCCTGAAGCGACGCATACGCACCCGAGCAGATACCGAGCGCCACGACATCGCGGTATCCCTGTTCCACGAGCCAGTCCGCGGCCGCAACCACGTCCGTTACGGCTTGGTCAGAGTACGGGACGACGGATTGGTCGTCCAGCACGCAGGCGCCACTGTCGCCGACGCCGCTCACGTCCACGCGCAACGAGGCGATGCCGTGGGCTGCGAGTTGCCGCGCGACACGCACCGCGAGTCGTGCATCGGCACTGCGAGGATTGGAGGCGGTCGTGACGAACAGCAACGCCGGCATGCCCGAGCGGCCCGGCATCGGGGTGGCCGGCCGACACAGCGTTCCGATCAGCGGTGCGGCGCCGATCTGTACGGTGCTCTCGGTGGCGTCGGGCAGCACCAGGTGCGCACCCGTCGTACGCAACGAAGCGGCCGGTTCTGGCATAGGTTGCGCCACGGGGGCATCCTGCATTTGCCGCGTGGCGATCCATGCGACGCTCGCTTCGATGGTGGCGAGCGGCAGTCGGGAGCGGATGCTTTCGACCAATGTCGTGGCGGACTCGGGAAACGGCTGCACGGTGGTCTGGACGCCACGCGCCTGCAACGCCGTTTGCAGCACGGCACTGTCACCACGATCGGTATCGATGAGCAGTACGGAACGTGGTAGCGAAGCCGCGCCCCCGATGGCGGCGCACAGGTCAATTGCTCGCAACGCGGCGACGAAGTCAGCAGGATAGCGATGCCCGAGCACGCTCAGGCAGGGCTCTTTCGCATGGGCCTGCTGCACTGCGGGCGGCGTCGTGTCCAGCCATTGACGCTCGACCATGGCTACTTCGCGCATATAGGTGCGCCCTCGCACGATGGGCGACAGTGCGACGAGTGTATCGACCTGCAGGGCGGCAGATGTATCCATCGTGCAGGCCAATAACGCCATGGCGGCACCGGTGCGCAGGCCGACCAGCGTGACATCGGTCAGCTGCGCATGGGCGCGCAGTGCGTGCACAGCCCGGCCGATACTGGCAATGCTTTTGTCAAACCGGCCGCTGTCCAGGTCGTCGCCCGCCGAGTCGCCGCAGCAGGGGTAGTCGAACCGCAGCGCCCAGATGCCCTCGCGCGCCAGCCGCTGCGCTAGCGCACGCATCAGCTTGTGGGTCCACAGACCTTCGTGGCCGACGGCGGCGCACAGCACGACGCCTCGTGACGAGCGTCCTTCGTGCAGCCATCCGACGCAATTATCGAATGTAATTGGTATCACGATGGTTTCCTCAAGCGAATGACTTTGTTGGAATTGACGGCGCGTATCTCAATCGTTCCCGGGCCGTCGTGCGTGTCCAGATGCGGGGTTCCCAAGTAAAATGACGTAAGAGGGGAGTGCAAGGGTGTCGATTCTGGCAGCAGCGGGATAGACACGTTCGCGCCGGGCGCCAGATGGAACCAGTCGTCCTTCGGCAGCAGACCTGGCGCAGTGATCTGCACATAGCGCGCGCTCGCGCGCGTGCCGACATTGATCCACCATTGGCCGTCACGCTGTTCCAGCGAGGCGTTCAAACCGATATCGTCGCGTTCGAAGACGGCCGGCGCGGTACGTTCGGGGAAATAGAACGATTGCGCGAGCAGCCGCTCCTCGTGGTCGTACAGCGATGCGATGACCGTGTCATGTTCGCGCGGGCCAAACCGATACGCGTAGGTGAAGTCGAAGAAGCGCCCTAGGCACTGCGCCGCGCTGACCTGGAGTGCACCGTGCGGTTCGATATGAAGATCGCAACGGGCCCGTGTGACCGGCACGACGGCGTCGCGCAACGCGACCAATTCCAGCCGTCCCCGCAACGGGGCGGGGCCGTCGTTGAACACGTGTACGTCCAGTCCATTCAACCCCTCGTCACACAGGCACACTTGCTGCGATTGGAGCACGTGCTTGAGTGCATACCAGGTCGACTTGGGACGCCGGAACGCGTCCACGATGCCCCATCCGGCGCCTGGCATCACGTCCTGGAATTGCCACAGTAGTGCGCCCGTGCAGCTGGACGCAGTGCGGCGCCATTCCACCATTGTCTCGGATACGACGTCGGCGAGCACGGCTCGCGATAGTTCGAGGTAGCGTGACGGATCCTGTCCCCTGAGCCGCGCCGGGTCTTGCCCATACAGCTCGCGCAAATAATGATCGCGCACATCGTCGAAATCCCATGGCGCGCCGGGATCGCGCGGCACGGCCATTTTCCACGCGATTTCGTGCACCGACGGCGAGCCGATTGCAGCGAGCGTTGCATCGGCGGGAACGTGTGCAAACGCTAGGCATTCGCTGGCGAAGCGGACCGCTGCGCGGCGCGCATCGTCCAAGGGCCGCAGATAGGCGCCGACCCCGTAGTAATGCGAGATGCCCGTGCGGGGATAAAATGGCAGTACCTGCCCGGACGGCGTGTCCGATACGTACGGTACGTCGCCCCGATGTGTCGCGGCAAGCTCGGCGAGCAAGCTGGCAGTCAACGGCATATCGCGCTGCTCGTCACTCAGGCCGACCATTGACGCTTGCTGCGCGATTTCGCTGCCTCCGCATAGCACGGCCAATGAAGGGTTGCCTGCCGTACGCGCGAGAAACTGGCTGGCTTCCAGCTTTACCGATGTGACGAAATCAGGAGCGGTACACGGATAGTCGAAATTGGCGAACATGAAGTCTTGCCAGACCAGCAGGCCCAGCTCGTCGCACGACGCATAGAACGCGTCGTCTTCGTACGTCATGGTGCCACCGACGCGGATCATGTTGAAGCCGGCGTCCCGGGCCAGCGTTAACCACGTGCGATAGTCGTGCGCGGACACGCGCAACCCCAGCGGATCGGCGGTGCTCCAGCACGCGCCTCGCACGAAGATCGGCAGCGCGTTGACGGACAACGCGAAGCCCTGGCCGTCGTGGCCGCGCGTGACCTCGATGGCGCGGAATCCGACGTATCCCAGGGCCACGGTCGTGTCGCCCAGGTGCAGCGAGACGGCGTAGCGCGCTGGTTCGCCATGCGTGTGCGGCCACCATCGCTTGGCGTTTGGCACGGTGAGCCGCGCGCGCAGCGTGAACCGGTCGTGGCGTTGCAGGCGTACATGATGGCCCTCGCAGTCCAGGACCGCGTCCAAATGGCCGGAAACCGGTGCGGCAAATGTGATGGTCGCCTCCACGATTCCATCGCGGCCTTCGATCGAGGCGCTCAGCTTGTGGTGCACGATCTGCGCGGCCGTATCGGCGTCAGCGTTGATGACGGCCACGGCGCCCCACGGGCCGATTGGCTCGATGCGCGGAAACCAGCCTGGCATATGGCCGAACAGCGAGATTCGTACCGCCCGCAGTGCTGGCGCATCGACCAGGCGCGTGCGCCAGCGGGCGCGGCGGGGCGCGGGCATGGTATCGAGGTGGCGGGCCAGTGACCGAAAGCATAGATACAACGCGCTATCCTCGGGCAGCGGGTCGATGTACACCTGCTGCGAGACGAACATGTTCGTCGACTGCAGCAGCAAAGTGTCGTTCAGCCAGACCTGCGCGATGCCCGCCAACCCGTCAAACCGTATCAGGCGGGCGCCGCCGCGTCGCAGCGGTAGCCGGTACCAGTGGTCGTATTCACCCAGCCGGCTTGTACCCAGCGGGGTGAGCCGGTTCGCGGCCGCGAGTGCCTGGCCGACGGTCCCAGGCACGGGCGCGTCGATCCACTGCGATGCATCCACGTGCGGCAGATCGCTTGGTCGGGTAGCGGCGTCGGCCGGGGTAGTGCACAAGCGCCACATAGGCGAAGCCGCGCGCCCATGAACAGTTCCGGGGCCGGCAGTGCTGCGCCCGGCCGGGGCAGGCTGCGGATTCATTGCAACGAGGACCTGGCGTCGGGGCGGGCCGTGTTCGAGTCGTGGCACAGCCGTGGCGGTGCATCGTTGTCGCCCAACCGCACACCCAGTTCGTCAATCAACGACCCGTACGCGTGCTCGATGGTTTCCAGCGTACTTTCGCAACGGTCCTCGTTGCGTCGCGCGCAAGCCCTGGCGAGCCGGAATTCGAGCACCATCGCCTCGGAGGCGATCGTGTTGCAGGCGGCCACGCAAGCGGTAAAGGCCCCGTTGCCGTCGGTACCGTTCGCATCGGGTGCGTCCAGCCATCGCAGGCAGCGGCCCAGTAGCTCGAAGTTCGCACCGAGTTGACGCAACGTGTTGAATGAATACGAATGAAAGTACGAGATCGGGCGCGATGCGATGACTGCAGCGTCTTTGGCAAGCGCAGCCCGAAACGCGGCGATCGGGCTACTGGTGGGGCGGCGTTTGAAGTGCCGCGTCAGCAGCGAGAGCGCGGTTTCGTGCAGTGCCGGGCCGCGCAACGGCTCGAAGCGCCGCTTCGCGCATTCGACGTAGGGCGCCAGCGACGTACTGGAGCTGATGTCGAACAGCCCACGATAGTCGTCACCTGCGGCCCGATAGTATCCAGCGTTATGGAAATAGCCGATTTCGCCAGCTTGCAAGTCGATCGCGTCGATGCCGATGGTCGTCTTCGTGTGCTCGCGTTGATAACTGATGCCACGGGTGTCGGGCAGATGCCACGCATCCACCTCGACCAGCATCACGTTGCCGCGTCGGACCTGCTGCTCAATATGGTACGGCAGTGGCTCGAAGATGGCGTGCTCTTGCACGACAATCCCGTACAGCCGCTCTAAGTCTTCCAACGGCACCTTGAAAAAGGTGAACTGGTCTCCCTCAAAGTCTTGCGTGACTGTGAAGGGCAGCATGGCATGGGGCTCGAAACCCCATTGTGACAGCAGCTCAATCCACAGGTCGACGTAGCAATTGGTCTGCTTCCAGACCATGGTTGAGTCATGTAGCGCGTGCGGACGATAGCCAGCCGGGTCGCGCGGCAACGTCATCGGCAGCGCTGGCCGTGTGAGTGCGTGCGGCGTGGCCATGGGCGAGACGACGTCATTCATTAGCTCCCCCACAGCGCGTTGCGTACCGATTCTGGCCACGCCTGCACATCGAATCCATGATGCTTGAACAGTCCGAGCGCCAGGCGTTCCATGCCGAAACCTACACAACCGGTATGCGCGACGCCGGCATCGCTCGTCTTAATGCCCCACAGCAGGCCGAAGTGGTCCATGTGGTAGTTGAAGCTCAGGCAGGCAGTGAGTCGGGTGTCGCTCTCGATCGGCACCAGCATTTCGAATTTCAGGTTTTGCTCACGCTGGCTCGACGCGGCAATGCGGCCGCCGCGGCCAAAGAACGGGTCATTGGCCAGGTCCACTTCGTGCGGCAGCGCCAGTATCGCCATCATTCGCTTGCCACGCTCGATCCACTCGGTGCGAAATGCCAGGATCTGATCTGGCGTACCCAGGCGCACATACTCGCGCATGCGAAACAGCTGCATCCGGGTTGCGTCCAGCGACGGCTCGTGGCGAAAGCAATACGAGAACAGATCCAGCGTCCTGCCCTGCGGTGGCAGCGCGCCGCGCCGCGCGATGACCGGATAGGCGGGATAGCATGCAGCCGGCGTCATGACCACGTAGGTCGGCTTTTGGAACTCGGTCCAATCCTCGCCCCGGTCCAGGCATTGCAGCACACGTTGATGCTCGTGCTCCGAGCCGCAGAAGCTATGGACCGTCCCGGCGAGCTGCGGAAATCCCTTCAGGTATTCGCTATGCTCAAAATCGGTCCGGTTCATTGCGGGCGGAAAGCGCAGTACCTCGGCGTGCTGATCAGCGCCCAGGCGCGTGACCAATGCATCGATGGCCCCGATCACGTTCTCGAACACTTCGCTCCTGCCATACAGGCCTTGCACGCCCATCGGGATTAACAGGCCCGCGTCCACGAGCGCATCGCGTAGTGCGTTCACGCCGTGCCGATCATCGATGTCGGCCGCGTGCGCCGGTGGGTTTTGCAGCGTAATATCACCCATTATTCTTTCTCCAGCGAAGCGGGCCGTTGCGCCAGCAATAGGCTGGCCGTATTGGCATCGATACGGTCATTGTTGATCATAAGGGGTGCAGAATAGAGATCGCGAATGTGCCGGCTCAGCGTGAACGGCGTGCCGTTCTTGTACGCCGCCATGCCGCAAATCATCACCGCATGCATTACGACCTGTAGCGCGGTGATGGACACGTAAGTCTTGAGCGTGTTGATCTGAGCCGCGTCTGCCATTGTCTCGGACCACGAGCGCGTGGCCGATGCGCTGGCGCGCGCGTGGACGCGCAGCGCGCTGTCGATGCGTCCCTGCATGGCTTGCAGCAGGCCGAGCGCTTCGGCGATTCGACTACCGGCGGGCGATGCGCCGGTCGGCTTGTCTTGTGCCTGTGTGCGGAAGTAGCGATGCGCGCGGGAAAACGCGTCGCTGGCGATGCCGGTCCACAGTGACGACCACAGGATGTGGGAGGCCGGCACCATCGTGCGCTCGGCGATCTCGCCGAACGGTACGGGGAAAACCTGTTCCTGGCGGCCGCGCGACTCGAGCACGAAGCCTTCGCTGCACGTGCCCCGCATGCCGAACGTATCCCATCCGCTGCGGCGAGTCAGGGTCGTGTCGTCTTTCAAAATCGTCACGAGCACCTGCTCCACGGCCGGCGCGTCCGGCGAGCGCCGGGCGGTCGTCAGAATGGCGTCGGCATAGGCGCCGTAGGAGATCGTCGGCGTGCGCTTGTGCAATGTGAACGCACCGTCGCCGTCGGGTTCGATCGCGCAGCGGCTGTTGCGCAAATTGCCGCCCACGCCATCTTCGGACGTCGCGGACGCCAGCAGCCACTCATGCTCGGCAACCTGTCGGAGAAACCCGCGATGCCACGGCACCGACATCGCATGTTCCAGTACGCAAATCACTTCGATCTGATGCATCGCGTAGATCATCGCGGCAGACGAGCACGCATGGCCGAGAATGCGGCACGCTGAAGCGACCGCTTCCAGCGACGCGCCCATGCCGCCCAACTCGACGGGCACCATCGCGCCGAGCAGCCTATGCTCGCGCATGGCGTCGATGGCTTCGCTTGGGAACCTGGCTTTGCGGTCCACGGCATCGGCGAAACGCGCCGCGACCTGCGCCACCGCGATCGCGGCTTGGTCCAACGCGTGCTCGCCGGCGCCCGACGGGTGCGCGTCAGGTTCGGGCAATGCAATGGCGTGCACCGGCTCACCACCGTTGGCGGATTGGATAACGCTCATGCTGATTGCACGTCGCGCTGCAATTGCGAGACGGCCTCAGCCAGTGAATCGATGCTCTGAAACAGATGGCGATTCAGCATGCGGTCGGGAATTTCGACGTTGAAGTGTTTTTCGATCGCAAGCATCAATTGAATCGTGTTCAGCGACGACAAACCTGCTTCGTAGAGGTCGTCACTGTCGGAAAGGCGGTCAACGGATAATTCCAGGTGAGCGACTTCCTGGATGATCTGTCTTAATTCGTTTTTCATCGGATGCTCCGGTATCAATCATTTTCCGGCTCGGGTCGTCCAAATCCCGGCGGCGGCACTCCCCGTGCGCGAAGCTAGTAGACCAGTCCGTACTCGCGAGATCTGTGCGGCACCCGACAAAACGCCAGTGTCTCTAACAGCGTGAAAAAGTGCGTGCAAAACGCAGCGTTCACACAAAGAAGCGCTGTGCAACGCGGTTTGGAGGCGCTGCACACTACGGCGGAGCACCAATCGGCGGCGCCGGGCAATAAAAAACCCGGTGGCAGCAGGTGCAATTGGCGGAAAAAACGGTATCCAAGACCCGCAGCCCGAATGCGACTACGCTGATTGTGCGCGCTCGCACGTTGGAGGTACTGCTTCGGCATGCAAAATACCTGGCATGGCTTGCCGCGCAGACGGCGGGAAGCGAGCGAGATGGATTACCCGGACTGCCCGCCTGAGGGACCAGCGGCGCGATGCTGGAGCGGTTCGCGCGACAGCCGGCTGTGCGCAATGCGTCGCGCAACGGTGCGACGATCCGCTCCTGGCACACCACTGCTGCCACCACAGTGCCAACCAGATAGGCCGGGTAAAGCGCCATCGACGGCACGACGTCGCGTGACGCGTTTACACATGCCGTGAACTGCTGCACGCATTGTAGCGGGTCCATGCCGATCGCCAGCAACTTTCCCAGCTTGGTGAAGACGAGAAACAATGGCAAATGGATGGCGAACAGCGACAGCGCTGCGTTGCCGAGCCGGGTGGCGAGCCGCGCGGCCGCGGTGGGCATCGTAACATGAGCACACACCAGGATCAGTGCGGCCTGGGATGGCAGCAGCGCGCCGTTATGGACAATGTACTGCCAGCCAAATCCGCCATGCTCGAGCGCCTTGACGCCGCCGATGAAGGACAGCGCGACGAAAGCGAGCGTTGCGGCACGGACCGCCCGCGCCCGGCTATGCCAGGCGTGGGCGCCCATGATTGAGCTAGATGTGGATGAACCGGGGAGGACGCTTGGGGAACGACGGAATGAAAGTACGGAACCGGTCGGTCCCCGCCGGCGGCGAGCGCCGGACAGACAGCATGGGAGGGACGTTGGCGCACGTGCGGCATGGCAGGGCGCAACACGCGTCGACGCAGCACAGCCGTCCGTGGGGGCAGCTGCAGCGGTCGCTGTCGTGCGCTTGCTGCGGCCGGGCCGTCGCTTGCGTCGCGTATGCCGTCGCGCGCGCGGCAACGCGTGCGCCGTGGGTGCGCACCGCCGGCGTCGCGCCAGGCGCGAACGCTGGAACCAGCGTGTTTCTGACGTGGTGGCTGTTGTATGCGTACGACAGCGATGGCATTGCCGTCGCAATATGTCGCGATGGCGATGAATCCGTGCCGGCCGGCTGTTACGCTTGAACGGGCGACGGCTCCCGTCGGTGCTGCGTATTGTGCGACTGCCGCACGCCGACGTCGCCAAGCAGGTGTAGCGGCGTTGCCGCACACGGGATTTTGTGAACGAATTGGTAGCGTAGTGCGTGGTAGCTGGCATCCGGATCATCGAAGGCTGCCTTCATGCGCTGCAATTCTTCGTCCCGATAGGCTTGCAGCGGCTTGCGCCGTTCGTCCATGCTTCGCACGCGCGCCTTGATGTTCAGATACGTCGAGAACCGTTCGTCCTGCGCGATCGTCTGGCAATGGCGTGACAGCAAAGCGTGATATTCAGTCCAATCCTCTGGCAGCACGTGGTCGACGAGGTTCATGCCTAGCGCTTCGTCCGCCACTACCGGCAAGCATGCGTCGACTAGGGCCTTCGCTCGTGCGGCGCCGGTGCGACGCGGCAATAGGTAAGTCCAGTACTCGGAGCCGTATAAGCCCATTGTCTGGTAGTGTGGATTGAGCACGACGCCGCGGCGGGCCAGCACGAAGTCGCATGCCAGTGGCATGATGGCGCCGCCGGCGCCGGCGTTGTTGCGCAGCGCGGCAATGGTGATCTTGCGTTCGGTCAGCAGGATGGTGCGCACTAAGTCGTTTATCGCATTGATGTTGCGCCACGACTCGCCGGCCGGATCCGGCGATGCCTCGATGCAGTGCAAATGAATGCCGTTGCTCCAAAAATCGTTGCCGCCCATTAGTACGATCACGCGCACGTCGTGGCGCCGACTCAGCGCGTCAAGCACATGAGTCAAGCGCGTGCATTGGCCGGTGCTCATCGCGCCGTTGTGGAAGTCGAATTCGACGTATGCCACCCGATGTTCGACATGGATGCGGATATCCTCGATAGCAGGCGAGTCCATCTCGGGTAACTGCTCTAGCCAGGCTGCGTCGCCGAACGCGGCGCGCAGCGCCAGCATCGCCGGGAGCTTGATGCCGGCGCCTGGACCGCGGCTCCCCGCCTTCATCTGCTTGATCCATACGGCACCGTCCCGCGTGGCGCGGCACACCGCGCCGTGCCGCTGGCCCAGCCATGCCCCCGGCGTGGCCTCATGTGCGATGCCCGTATCCGCTACCGCACCGAACAGATACACCGGCTGGCCATGGATCTCGTCACGCACGCCGGGGAAGCCGTCAGCCGCATGGATGCGGTTGACGATCGTATCGGTGTCGTCGGTGCTCCAGTCGATGCGGCGTGCATCCTGTCGCATCAGCACGTGGGGACGGCCCTTGACCGACGGGCGAGAATAGTCTTGCGGATGCGGCCGGAACCGCGGATTCGCGAAATCGACCAGTGCCTGCCGGATGAGCTTCACCGCGCCGGGTATGACATCACGTCGATAGATGCTGCCTTTGCTGGCCGTGCGCATCGCAAACCGGTGCGTCCCCCACACATCGCCGCCGTCCATTTCGGCGTTGGCTTGCAGCAGGGTAACGCCCCACTCGGATTGCCGGTGGGTAATCGCCCAATCCAACGCGGACGGCCCCCGATCGCCCTCGATTCCCGGGTGCACGACCAAGCACGGCCAGGCGCGCCATACCGTGTCGGGAATGCGATGTTTCAGGAATGGACAGATGATCATATCCGGATTGACCTGTTCAGCGCGAGCCAGCATCGTGTCCGGGTCCGGCGACAATTCAATGCAGACGCGATGCTCCAGTGCAATGAGTTCGCGATGAACACGCTGGACCATGCCGTTATAGGCCGAGGCAAACAGCAGAATATCCAAGCGCCCCCCAGATGGTGTTTGCGATATCGAGCAATCAAAAAACGCGAATACAGCGTGAAGCGTAGCAATCCCACCTCGCGCGACGACAGGGATGCCGAAGAAAGCGACGGGAAGGCGAAGTGATGGGCGTTGAAAGGGTGCTGTGTGGCGCCTAAGCAAACAGAAATCCGCTTTCGGAAACATCGACCGGTGATGCCCGGATGCCCGGAAAAATGTGCCGGACTCAGCCCGGCCGGACTATCAAGACATGGGTAAAACTGAGCTGCGAAGCAGGCATATCATGCCGGCTACCGTGATGTCGCGGAAAATTAATCCATATTGTCCGATGAGTTAGCAATCCAAAACAGAAAGACCCAATTTGTACTATACCAATAAAACCGGTGTGGGTGACTTGATTGGTTCATATATTTCGCCCAAATCGTTATATAAGCAACGATTGTTTCCTTATTGATCTTTACTTGGCGCTTCGCGCGTGATACGTTTCGCGCCTCATACTTTCAATTGCATTACATGCAGTTCAGCCAGCAAATGAGTTGACGCGCACGCCGGTGCCGAGGCAGCGCTATTGCTCTGCGTCTAACATTTAATAGAAGGCCGTCGGTCTTTTTTAAAGATTATCCGGTTCTTCGGAGGGCTGCTTTTAACCACTTAAAATGGTGACCATCATGAAAATGGAATTAAATAAATGTCTTTGCCGGTTGATTAAGCCAGGTCGAGTATCCTCCAGCGCAATGGTGATCGCTGTTGCGCTGTCCATGAATGCGTGTGGCGGAGGAGGAGGCGAGCCCGGTGTCGGCGACGCGATGGTTGCCGGCCAGCCTGATACGCGGACCGTGACCGTCCTTCATACTTCGGCGCTGTCCAAGCAGCCGGCTTCGATGTCCTCCGAAAACTCGGCTTCGGTGCTGTCCGAAAGGCCGACTTCGGCGTCATCCGAAAAGCCTGCTTCAGGGCTGTTCGGGGAAGCTGTCACGAGTTATTTTCAAATGCAGGTCAGTGACGGAACACTGGATTTAGCGGCTACCGTCGGCATGGTGCCTATTGAGGGCGCATCCGACGACGACCGGATCGTCTACGTGGCCTACACCCAGCGCGATGCGGAACCCTCGTCCCGCCCAGTCACCTTCTTGTTCGGTGACAGCGTTCGACAGGATCCGCTGCGTTCTACCGGCTATCTGTTGCTGGCAACGGTCGGTCCTATCGTCGGGAACCTTTCGGGCCGAGAATGTTGGGATCGATATGACAACGTCTCTACGTTGCTCGACGTGTCCGATCTGATTTTCGTCCATCCTACCGGATCGGGATTGGGCGATTTTTGGGGCAGCCCTCATGCGGGGAGGATGGCAATGCGTTTCATTGATAACTATCTAGATGCGCATCAGAGGCGTGGCTCGCCAGTGTACCTTGTCACTCACGGTGCACGTGTGGCCGGTCATGCAATGGATTTATTGAAAACGAGGCCTCACGGGTTCGCCGGCATGGCGATGCTCTCGCCGGTCTTGGGGCCGGACGGGCGTGCCGAACATCGGGAGCCGCCTGCCGAGATATCGTGGGAGCTGGGCGCGCAATGGCTCCTACACCTGGATGCCGATCTTGGTCTTGACGCCACGCGCCATTTGCCTGCCGAGCTCGATCGTCTGTGGCAGTCGCCGTACGATGTCGCTGGCGATATCCGACGTTGCGCCAATGATTCGTTCTGCGCCCAAAGCAGCGAGGCACCGCCATGGTCAGCAGGCGCGCTAGTCGAAGCGTTGTCGGTAGCTGACGCGCCTCGGCTGTTTATCGCATATGGTTCAGACGTTCAGGAGCAGGCGTTTTCGTCTGAACTGAGCCGCCTGAATGTGCATCCCACGCTTGCCAATCGAATCCAGGTGGAAAGCTATCGCGGCTTTCAAGAGGGTGATTCACGGCGAGACTTGTTTTATCTGGACGAAGTATCGCGGTTACTACTCCGAGGAGGCCTCCAGTGGCTTTATGCGTCGCGCGACGATGCATCCGTTGGCGGTTTGTCACACAAGGAGAAGCCAAGTCGAACGATCGCACGATCCGATATATTGTTGCAAGAACGCGATAGCGGCCTGGAGCTGGACATGATGGGTGACACGACGCGCAACTCACTGGCGGACAGCGTGCTTGTGCAGCAGGAGGACACCTGGATATCGATGCCGCGCCAGTTGGACCGCAGTTGGCTCGACCAGCTAAGCAATCCGTTCCGGGAAGGTCTGTCAGAGGACGAGTGCCTCGAACGAGCGTGCCAGTTAACCTTTGCACTGTTGCAAGAAGCCGAAAATTGTTTGCGGACGGGCCCGACATGGCAGCCAAGAAGGCGCCAGTCGGCCGATAGTGTTTTCGCGCAGGACGATGGCGTGCTCCATCTGCCGCGGACCAGCGTATCGGAGACGACGGTGTCTGGTCATGGCGATGTGCGGAGACGGGGTTCAAGGCTGACGCCAATCCGAGTCGAGCCAGAATTGACAGAACCGCGTTGGCCTGACCTACCGACGCCGCCGGCCTCGCCCGAGAAATAACCCTCCAACGGTGCGCGTGGGCAGCGTGCGAGAGAATGCGCACGCTGCCATACAGAGGTGACCTGGTGACACAACGTCACATGCTACCGGCGCAGGCGCTGATAGACGGGTCACTCCAAGTGGACACTTTGTTGCCGGCCACCACCGGATTTCGCGGTCACGGTATGAAGCAGGCAAGTAGTGCTGCACCCGCTTGCTTGGTGAGGTGGTTGCGTTGGACAAAGGCTATTGTTTCTCTCACGGCATTTTGCCGTTGTCCTTTGCCCAGCATGTTAATCACGCCATCGCGCCGGGCCGCATCCAGCACTTCCAGCGCATCGACGCCGTTTGTGTCACTGCCATCGAGCAAACGCAGCGCACGCTGCCAAATCTGCCGCGACAGCGTGTCGTGCAACCGAGGCGTGGTTTCGATCAGCCGGTGGACTGCTTGTATGCGCACCGGAGGGGGCGTGCGCAACAGTGCGGACTCCAGCATCGAGAGTTTGTCGGCGTGCTGCGCTGCGGGCAAGGTGGCCAGCCCCAGCAGCAGTTGTTGCAGCGTGATCATCAGCTGTTCGGATGGCAGCCCCAACGCCAGCTGCTGCATGTCTGCGTAGCGAAACGGGCGTTGTGCATCGGGCAGTCCGCTCACAGCCGCGGCTAATGCGCCGACTGGCGCACCTTGAAGCGAGGGCGGCAGGCGCCGTGTCCAGTCCTGCAATATTCCGGTATTCCATCGACACGTCGAGGGCCGCGCCGTGGCTGCTGTCGCGCAATACAGATAGTTGCGTCGCCAACACGGCGATGAGTTCGGCTTGTTGCGTCTGGTCAAGCGAGGGTAGGCGGCCCAACAGCGCCTGATACCGCGCCGCGAATTGCGACGGCCCCAATGGCAGGCATGACAGCGTCGAGGCAAGCGACGCCCACAGGTTCTGATGGCCGTTCCGATGTTGCTCGGCAATCGCCTGCATGAAGTCGAATAATTCCACGCGCTGTTGCGGTGCGTATTGGGCAATCGATACGATCATCGGTTGTTGGATGACATGGCCATGTCGGGGGATTCCGTCTGCCGCGCGGAATAGGCGTTTGAAGGCCTCCGGTCGTTCGGCGGCCGGCAGCCATGGCAGCCGGTACCAGAGCGCCACGACGGGGTCGGTGCGCAGGCGGGGCTCGAACTGGAGGTCCTGCGTATCGTCGAGCAACTGTTGCAGCGACGCGAGGTCCACGATCGTTTCGGCCCGTCGGCAGTTGCGCCATGCCAGTCGTCGTTCGCGCAGGATCCCATAGGAGCGTTGGTTCAGCGCGGAAAGCTGTGCGATATCGTCACACGACAGGTACGACGCGATTTGCTGGATCACCTCCGGCGGCAGATCATCATACGTGGTTCGGCTTGCTGGCGCGGGCAATGCAGCGTTACAAACGACGTGACCGGTGCGCGCGGGCCGCGGGGGCGCGGCAGCGGCCTGCACGGAGTGTCGGCCGTCGGTGGCATAAACGGCGAACTTGACGGCATTAAAAGCGTCGTTGAAGTCGAGATCCATCGGCGGGTCAGTTAGTCGTGATCCACGTTAGATGAAAGCCATTCGAAAGATTGTATGTCAACAAGGGGCGAAGATCAGTCATATTTTTTCTTGATGCGCGCCAATCTGAAATATATTGGTTAATTGCTTACAATTTCGACACTGTTGCGTGTACCCGTGCCGCGGCCTGTGTGCCTACGATCGCGTGTCCTCGCGCACGAACACGCGCAGGCGCTCATGCGTATCGCCTTGGCGGGCACCTTGCCACACGCGTTTCCAGCCGTCGTAACCTGCGTCCAGCTTCGACGTATCATCCTGCACGATCAGCCAGCGGCAGGCGCTCGACGCGGCCATGTCGGGCGGCACAGGCCGATGCACGATACCGGTCACGTATTCGAGCATTGGCGCTTCCGATTCGCCGAGGCCAACGCTGGCCATGCAATCGCCGCTGTGCCAGTCGGCATGGAGCGACGCGGCCAGTTGCTCGAACACTGGCGTATAGCTCTTTGCGCGGTCCAGCCACGGCAGCAGCAACGTGAAGACAAGCCCCCAGGCGAGCGTCACGCCGGCGCACCAGACAAATGGCGCTTGGGCGGGTCCGAGCCGTCGTGCATATTGGCATGCGGCGAACCAGGCGATGCACAACGCAATGGCCAGCGCCACCGCTGGCGGCTGGAACGGAACCACGTAGTCCAGCGGCAGCCACTTTTGTAACCATCGGGCGGCGTCGTGCGCCGCGATCGGCCGCATCATCACCGCCCAAACGAACCAGGCCAACGCGCCGAACGCGGTAAACAGCACGAGGCTCAGCGCGCTCCATCCGCGTCGCAGCGCGGCGGGCAATTGGGCCACTCCATCCGCGCCGAGCACGGCGAGTGGAGCCACGAACGGCAACAGGTACAGCACCCGTGCGGTCGCCGACAGGCTGAGCAGTCCGATGCCGAACACGCAGAAAAGCAGCGCAATGCCGGTCGCCGGCTCGGTGATCTTGCGCCAGCCGCCGCGTGCGAGCGCGTACAGGGCCAGTGGACCGCTCGGAAACGCGCCGATCAGCAGCGCGCGCAGTACCACCGCATGATCGTTGTCGGAGCCCAGCCGATCCACTGAGAAACCGAGAAAGCGGCCCACGTTGTTGTCCCAGAACCAGTCGATGAACAGCTCAGGCGAGCGATGGGCGAGCAGTGCCGGCCAGACGAGAAAAAACGGTACGCTTAGCCCCATCGCGAGCACCACCGCCGCGACGTAGCGGCGCGAGCGGCACGCGGGCGTGAGCGCCGGTAATGCGGCCGCGGTCAGCGCCAGCACGCCGGGGATGAACAATCCCTTGGTCATCTGCGCGATGCCGGTGCCGATGCCGAACCATGCCACGTTGGTGAACGTTGCGCTGTGACCAGCCTGCATGCGCAGTGCGATCCGGTATAAGCCGTACAGTGCGCAGACGGTCCCGGTTACCAGTGCGACGTCCGTGAACAGGTCGTGTACGTGCTTGACCATGATCAGGGTGCCGCTGAACAGCGACAGTGTGACGAGCGTCGCTTGCCATGGATCGCGGCACTCACGCGCTGCTGCGCCGCCGGTATGACTCTTGTCGCGCGCGCGCAGGCGGCTCCACGCCGCTAACACCAGCAGTGTGACGGCGCCGCACAGCACCGTCGTGAGCCGGGCGCCGTCATGCAGCGGCAGCCATCGCGACAGGCTCCCGGCTACCAGCGCTGCGACCCAGTAGTACAGCGGTGGCTTCTCCATGAACGGCTGCCCAGCGTTGATGGGGACGATCCAGTCCTTGCCGTGCAGGAACGATTGGATCATGCCGAACGAATAGGTCTCGTCTTGCTTCCACGGCGCGTGGCCGAGTATGCCGGGCAGCAGGTATAGCAGGGCGGCGAGTACGATAAGTGCAGTGCGACGTAGCGCGAAGGGCGGCGCGGCCCATGAGTTGCTGGCCGACAGCGCATCCGGCGTCGGCGCACCTGGATGCGTGCCGCGAGCCGGCTGCTGCGGCGTGCGAATTGGCTTGGACTTCATACAGCGTTGTGAGAGGGTACTGACCATTTCAACGGCCAGGTTGGCCGGCAGGAGTGGTGAGCATACAGGAAGCCGCCCTGTCCGTTTGTCAAATGGCGGATCGCACGCCTGTTCGTTGCGGCTTCGGCGTTCGGCGCCGGGCATCGCCGGTCCTCGTGCTGCGGCACGGGGCAAGCTCGACTATAGTGTCGGACATGAGGATCACAATCATTCAACTGGTCCAGGCACTGGCGGTGTTGCTGTTGTATTTTGCCCCGTCGATCGTGGCTGACCGGCGCAAGCGGCCGGATACGTTGATGCTGGCTCTGTTCAATGTCTGCCTGGGGTGGACGGTTCTTGGATGGCTGCTTGCGCTGCAATGGGCGCTTGGACCAGTCGCGCATACGGTCGATGTCGGCAAGTTGACGGTGCGGCGGCGCACGTCGACCATGCGCATGTTGTCGAACAGCTTGACGCAGCGCGCTCGGCGCACGGATGCGCGCGATGCGCAACGGGAAGCGGACGTCAAGGCGGCGCGGGCGCGGGCGCGCCGCGGTGAATTCTAAACCGTAAGACGGCCGCATCCCCCGGCGCGTCGCCGCTCGAGCCGCACGGCAAACAGGCGCAGCCTCCCATCGCGCCGTGCACGCTGGCGCAGCGTTTGCGACACTGGCTGCGTTGCTCAGCCCAGGCCGTCGAGCATTGAGCTGAGCACTTCGTCGAACGCCTGTTGGGCGTCTTCCAGTTCCTGCAGTGCCGCGTCAAAGGTACTCAGCGCGAAGCCCGATGGGCGGCCGTCGCCTTCAGGCGGGAATTGTTTCTGCAGCGCGGCGAATGCACTTTGCACGCCAAGGGTCGCGGTCACCACGCGCTGCATGGCCCGCGTTTCCGCTGCCCGGATCTGTTCTACCGACATGGTGTGCATCCTGAATGGTTGGGACAAAAAAGATACTATCAGGGCTCATGCGTCGTTTCGTCGTTCTATGCTGGATCTTTTTGATGACGTTCCGAAACCGGACATAGATTGGTATCCGAATTGCCTCACACCTGCCGTGGTGGCGGACTCGCTGCGCCAGCTTATGGACGAGGTCGCGTGGCGACAGGACTGGATCAACACGCCGCGCGGCCGCATTCCGCTGCCGCGGTTGACCGCTTGGCAGGGCGATCCCGACGTCGTCTATGTATATTCCGGCATTGTGAACGTGCCGGCGCGATGGACGCCCACGGTGCTGGCGCTGCGTCGAATCGTGGAGCGCGTGGCCGCCACGCGGTTCAATAGCGTATTACTCAATCGCTACCGTCACGGCAAGGATGGCATGGGTTGGCACGCCGATGACGAAGCGTCGTTGGGCCAGCAGCCTATCATCGGCTCACTCAGTCTCGGGGCGGCGCGCACCTTCGAGTTGCGCCATAATGCGACCGGGGTCGTGCATAGGCTCAGGCTCACCAGCGGCAGTTTGCTCGTGATGCGAGGCCGGACGCAGGCTGAATGGAAGCACCGCGTGCCGAAGGCTGCTGGACTGGCTGCTGAACGGCTCAACTTGACCTTCCGTTGGGTCGAACCCACGCAGCGCACAGCGGCCGGGCGTGCGTGAGTGCGGCGCCTGTGCCAGACTCGATCACGGTCGCCTATGCGCTCGGCATGGGCGAGGTGAAACTGCTCGGCAAGATCGGCACCACGAAGGCGGACATCGATCACTTGTGCAAGCGACTGCAGTCGAAAGCGCGCCACGTCTGCGTCGTCTACGAGGCAGGCCCATGCGGCTATGGACTTTACCGCCAGCTCCTGCAGAAGGAATTCGACTGCATGGTGTGCGCACCGTCATTGATTCCCAAAAAGCTGGGCGAGCGCGTGAAGACGGATCGGCGCGATTCGATCAAGTTGGTGCGTTCCCTGCGCACTGAATTTGTGCGATTCACGGACATCGTTTCGCTTTTTAGGGGGCCGTTTTCGTGACATGTTGGAACTTGCATCTCCTATCGGAGCCACGAGTTCCAACACGCGCCGGTGATGTTTAGCAAGGGTCTTGTCGAGTCGCCATTCGCGGTGTTGGACGCGCTCTTTCAGTTCGTCGTAGGCACTGGCTACCTCTTGCGCGAGAGGTGTCAGTTCGCCCAGTTCTGCTATGCGATCGACGGGCGTCTTGCCACCGATGTCTGTGAATCGCACACCGCCTGCCGACTCAAGTCGCCTCGTGCACTATACCCAGTTTTTCAGGATGAGCGGCGCTTCGATCCGATCGTAATGGCGACTGTTGTTGGTGACCAATATCGCACCCGCTGAAAGCGCGTGCGCGGCAATCATCATGTCCATCTCGCCAATAGGTTGCCCGGTGCTGATCAACTGGTGACGAATCTCAGCATACCAATCAGCCGCTTCGGCGTCCCACTGTAAAGTACGAACGATTTTGAGGAACTGACGTACCGCCAAATGCAAACGATGCCCGAGAGGCAAACGCTTCAGGCCGTACAGCAGTTCGGCCCGGGTCATCACCGAAATACAGACTGTCGCTGGTACTAAACTCACCAATTTGGCCTCAATCGCGGGCGACTTGTCTTTGATTAGATAGCTGGTGATGTCGGTGCCCAAGAGATACAGCATAGTTACCGACACGCTTGGTTCTTCAAGGGAAGTTCATCACCCAAAATCCCTTGATCTTGCGGCGCCATGTTCAACGGGCGGTCGCCAAAAAATTCGTCCGGCACATCAATGGAACGGAGTAACTCAAAGAAATTCTAGCGGCAAGCGTACTGCTTGGCTGGCCCCATTTTTGAAAAGCTTGGCAATACGGGTATCGATCATAAAAAACCTTTACAGACTACGTCTATACAGCAGTATAGATTTTTTGGCGGCGACTGTTGAACACTGTTTTCCCCGCCCTGAATGACGAAGCTTGTCGCGCTTCGGGTCAGCCTGCCAATCAACTAGCCAGCATCACCCCAAAAAGCAGCCAAACGATTTGGCTAACCTTATTAGTTGTCCGCACGCCAGCATTGTAGATCCGGCCTACCCGATTCAGTTTTGCGTCGCTCACGACGCTTTCTTGCATCGACCTCAGCCACACAGGCTTTCCAAATCGCAGCGCGCCAGCTGTAGTCTAGCGAACGCGCCCACTGAATAGCTTCGAGCGACGTATTGGCCTCAACCATGGTTCGAGCCGCTTTCTCACCATCGCTTCGGCTTCTACCTCGGGCGTTTTGTCTCCCTTATACGTAATAATGATCTGCACAACGACACCGCGGGGAGAAAAGGTCACCTGGCGCACATCGACGACTGAATATAGACTGAAATCTCCCGCAGGCGGCCAATTCGGCGAAACGGCGATCAGCAACGCCGGCGGAATCGATCCGACCATTTCCGCAACGCCCGTTGTCAGGCCAGGCACCTCAAATGCTGGCTGGCGGTTCTGTTGTGTTGACAATAGATACACACTAGTTTAGTGTATCTGTTGTATATGCAAAGGAGCTTAACATGCGAGACGCCGCTATTAATCTGCGTGCATTGCCTGAACAGCGCGATCTAATAGACCATGCCGCAAGCCTACTCGGCAAGAACCGCTCTGACTTCATGCTTGAAGTTGCGTGCGAGCGAGCGCAAGCGGTTGTGCTGGATCAGGTCTTTTTCCATCTGGACGCTGACAAGTTCCAGCAGTTCGTGGCAATTTTAGATGCGCCGCAAAGTGCCAATCCGGGCCTTAAGCGCTTGATGAAAATTAAGGCCCCCTGGAAGTGAGGGTGGAACTTTTTGCCCCACAGCCCCTATGCGCTCAGCATCGGCTTGACGAGTTCGACTGTGGCGAGTCAGCTTTGAATGAATGGCTTAAGCGTCGAGCGTTAATCAACCACCTGAGCGGAGCCAGCCGTACATTTGTCGCGGCTAATGCAGACCATCGCGTCTTCGGTTACTATGCGTTGGCAGCAGGGGCGGTTTCACATCAGCAAGCCACTGGCGCGGTTCGTCGCAATATGCCGGACCCGGTTCCGGTAATGGTACTGGCCCGGCTTGCAGTCGACCTACGAGCCCAGGGCATTAAATTTGGCGCAGCCTTGCTGCAAGACGCGGTATGCCGGGTGCAAGCTGTATCGGAAAATGTCGGCGTTCAAGCTTTGCTTGTCCATGCGCTGCATGAGCGTGCGCGTCAGTTTTACGAGCGCTACGGATTCCAATCCTCGCCAGTGCATCCTATGACGTTAATGCTGCGCTTACCACAAGACAGCCGCCCGTAAAGGATCGCTGGCTGTAACGATGCGAGCCGCCAATGCGGCGTCGAATTCGTCCAAGCGCTCGTCTGTCTTACGGCGAACGGTTTGATCGCGTTTATGCACGAAAACGAGTGCGAACCGCAAAAAGGTTCGATGCCAACGGAAAGCCGATCACGGCAAACTTGACTGGCGCCAACCGTCACGATGTAACACAACTGATTCCGCTGGTTGAGGCCATCGTGCCAATTGTGGCGTATGTGGGCGGCCTCTGAACTATTCTGGCCGCGTGTACGCCGACCGTGATTGCGACCACAAAAAATACCGACGCATCCTTAATGAGCGATACATTCCCACAAGCATTGCCCGACGAAGCCACTCACACGGCAGTGGCCCCGGGAAGTTGCGTTGGGCCACCGTCGAGCGTACGCATGCTTGGCTGCATCATTTCCGCCGTCTGCGTATTTGCTTTGAACGTCGCGCTGACATTCACGAAGCGTTTCTCAAACTCGGTTATTGCTTGCTCTGCTAGAACACCCGTCAGTGAGCGCAATAGTCTTTACGAAACCGTCTCTTAATAGTGAGATATTGGAAGTGCTGCTTCTCTAGTTCGCAAAGTGTCGTTACCTGGACACTGGTAAAGGCCGGTGGATGCTAGCGGGGATAGGGCTCCAGCATCGCGTCGCAATCGAGCAACATAAAGCATTGCATATCGTTATTGACTCGCCCAAATGATTTGGATAAATCCAATAAATTCAGGCATTAACGCGCGCCATGCGCTTTATCACAGATAACGAAAAGGACTATTGCGCGATGCGGCATGCGACCCTTCCAGTGTGGGCATACACTCGACTTAATCCCACGGCGTATGCTGGACTATCGATTAGCCGAATGCACAGACGGCACGGTCTCGGGAGGCCCAATCTAAATAGCATAGGAGAAGCAGATGAAAAAGACTCTATTGGCTGCCGCGGTGTGCGGCACGTTTGCTGTCTCGGCTCACGCGCAAAGCAGCGTGACACTTTACGGCACGCTTGATGCAGGTCTGGTCTATACCAACAATCAACTGGGCCACAGCAATTGGCAGCAAGCAAGCGGCTCGGTATCGAATACCTATTTCGGACTGCGTGGCGACGAGGACCTGGGCGCCGGCCTGCATGCCCTCTTCAAGTTGGAGAACGGCTTTAACTTGAATAATGGACGATATAGCGAAAGTGGTTCGATCTTCAATCGGCAAGCTTATGTCGGGCTACGTAGCGATCAGTATGGCGCGTTGACCCTGGGACGCCAATACGATTCGGTGGTTGATTACTTGGCACCGCTGTCCGCGGCGGGCTATGGGTATGGTAACAACCTCGCTGGCCACCCGTTCGACAACGACAATCTCGACCACGCGTTCTCGATCAAGAACGCGGTTAAGTACACGAGCCCAAACTATGACGGCGTGCAGTTCGGCGGCTTGTATGGATTCAGCAACGCGGCCGGCCAGTTCTCGAACAACCGCGCATGGAGCGTCGGCGCGTCTTATGCGAACGGTCCGCTCAATGTGGCCGCCGCGTATCTGCAATTGAACAATTCGGGCAGCACAAATACCGGTGCGGTGGCCCTGGGCAATGGCGATGCAAACGTAGCTGCCGCGCTTCAACGTACGTATGGCGTCGGCGCAAGCTATGCGTACGGCCCGGCGAATGTCGGTTTCGTATGGACGCATACGCGCTTTGACAATATGCAAGGCGTAAATCTCGGCGGTCAAACTTTTGGCGGCCTCGGCGGCACGAATCTCGGGATGGACAACTATGAGATCAACGGCCGCTATGCGCTGACGCCGGCGCTGAGCCTTGCAGCGGCTTATACGTACACCGACGGGCGCGTCAGTAGCGCGGACGGCAACGGCGATCCGAAGTGGCATACCGTCTCGCTGCAGGCGGATTACGGCCTGTCTAAGCGCACCGATGTCTACGTTGAAGGCGTGTACCAGCATGCGTCCGGCCAGTTGGGTAAGCTCGGCGCGAACTTCGCCGCGATCAACACGCTGTCGCCGTCGACTACCGGCAACCAGGTTGCCGCGGGAATCGGCTTGCGCCATCGGTTCTAATCGCGGTACGCGACGCTTTGCTCGAAGCGTCGCAAACGAGTGGCACGCTCGTGATTCGCAGTGATCGCACTGCGCGGCGTTGCGCCTGATGCCGCGCGCGATCCCGCCCGCCTCTATCTCGGCAATTCGGCCATATTGGCCACCGAATACGACGGCCAGAACCTGTGTTTTTCTAGATCAGTCCGGTGACGTAGAATACGGCGATCACGAAGAACACGGCGAGCGTCTTGATGACAGTGACCGCGAAGATGTCGCGGTAGGATTCGCGGTGAGTTAGACCGGTGACGGCCAGCAGCGTGATTACCGCGCCGTTGTGCGGCAGCGTGTCCATGCCGCCGCTGGCCATGGACACGATTCGGTGCAGCACGTCCAGCGGAATCTGGGCCGTCTGCGCGGCCTCCACGAACATGTTGGACATCGCCGCCAGCGCGATGCTCATGCCGCCGGACGCCGAGCCAGTAATGCCGGCGAGCGAGGACACCGAGATCGCGGCGTTGACCAGCGGATTGGGAATGCTGCGTAGTGCGTCGCTGACCACCAAGAAGCCGGGCAGTGCCGCGATCACGCCACCGAAGCCGTACTCTGATGCGGTATTGAGCGAAGCGAGCAGCGCGCCGGCCACCGCGGCCTTGGTGCCGCTGGCAAAACGCTCACGAATGCGGGTGAACGCGCTGAGCAGCACCAGCACGATACCCAGCAGCAGCGCGCCCTCCACTGCCCAAATCGCAATCACCCCCTTGGTGGCGATACTCAGCGGCGGGTGCACGCCGGGCAGCACGCTGGGCGCCACTGTATATTCGGCGCCATACCATTGTGGGAGCAGTTCGGTCAGCGCGAAGTTGGCCACCCCCACCAGCACTAGCGGCGCGAGGGCCAGCGCGGGATGTGGCAGGCTTGCCGACTCGACGTGCTCCGGTTCGTTGACCAGTGACGTGCCGTAGCCCTCGCCGCGCTTGAGGGCAGTGCGTCGGCGCCATTCGAGATACGCCAGCCCCACGACAAGGATGAATGCTGCGCCAATCATACTCAGCGCCGGCGCAGCCCAGGCGGTGGTTTTGAAGAAGGTGGTCGGGATGATGTTCGGGAGCTGAGGCGTGCCGGGCAATGCATCCATCGTGAACGAAAATGCGCCTAGCGCGATCGCGCCGGGCATCAGCCGCTTCGGAATGTTGCTTTGCCGGTACAGTTCGGCGGCGAATGGATACACGGCGAACACCACCACAAACAGCGACACGCCGCCGTAGGTGAGTAGCGCGCAGACGGCGACGATGACGGCGTTGGCGCGTGAGCGGCCGATGTACCGGATGGCCGCGGCTACGATCGACTCGGAGAATCCGGATAGCTCGATGACTTTGCCGAACACGGCGCCGAGCAGGAATACGGGGAAGTAGAGTTTGATGAAGCCGACCAGTTTCTCCATGAAGATACCGGAGAAT
Source organism: Mycetohabitans sp. B3 (assembly GCF_021498065.1). Lineage (NCBI taxonomy): Bacteria > Pseudomonadati > Pseudomonadota > Betaproteobacteria > Burkholderiales > Burkholderiaceae > Mycetohabitans > Mycetohabitans sp. B3. The sequence continues at coordinate 127,206 of NZ_JAHLKN010000027.1, forward strand.
ACCGGGGCGACGGCGGTCGGGTCGGTGAGCAGTACCGCGCCCAAAGCGGCCACGGGGGCGAATAAGATCACGCTGTAGCCGCGGTAGGCGGCAAACATCAGAAACGCCAATGCGGCAATTACGATCAAGAACGACATGTCGACTCCCGCTCCATGATGGCCTTCGAAGGCCACTTGTATGATTTTCCTTGCAGTGCCCATGGCGTGGTGTAACGCTGGCTTAAGCACGAGCGCGCCATTGTGCCGCAAGCCGCATCCCACCGGTGATAAAGGGCACCTAAGGCCAGCTGTATCGATACTCGACCGGTGATAATGCCGCAAAGCGCCAATATTGTCTCATGATGTCGGTATGATGGGGTCGGGACGTAGATTTCGACAGGCACTCAAAATCGCTTGGGGGTATCAGGTATCAGGTATCGGGCGGCGGAAGCCGTGCCGATTGCTGGTAAAGTTTCGAATCCTTGTTTGACGAAGTAGCGAGGTGGATGTGGCAGTTTTGCAGATTTCCCGGCATAGGCGGCTGATCACGGCCGCAACAATCGCTTTTGCGGCATTGGCGTGGCTCGGCGCGTGCGCACCAGTCGCCGGCCCGAGCGAGGTGGATCCCGCCGGCGCAGCGGCGCTGAGGGCCGGGTCTGGGCGCGGTGGGCTGCCGTCCTCCGCTGCCCCAGCAACGGCCTCGACGCTCGCGGCGGCACCTGGCGCCGAAGCCACGTCATCAAATGCCGAAAAAGGACAGAATGCTCTGGCACGGGATATCGTGGTAGGCGGCGTTTCAGGCTATCACGTCACGTTGAGAATGACTCCCCCGGCGCAAGTGTGCGATGCCGATGCGTTCGTCGATGGTGTGAGAACAGGATATATCACCACATGGAACGGCCTGGTTGCCGCCTCCGGTGGCGCGTCCGACAACGGCGCATTGCATCGGCCGGTGTTCGACCCGGCGCCCGTCGTGCTATCCGATGCGCGTTACCGATTACTGTGGAAGGGCGGCCCTGAGCCGGCCAATGCATGTGCGGCGTACGGCTATCAGATTGGCAAGGTCATGGGCACCCGCCAGGCGTACATCGACGCGCGTGGTGCTTCCTGAGCGCGGCGCTCGCGGCGATTTCCAAGCGTGCGTAAGGCGGACGTCGCAGATGTTGCTTCAGAGCGCCACCGCTGAACCGTCAGCGTCAACGATGGCCGACGATGCGGTTCCAGCCGTGCCGGATCGACGCCTTCAGACGGTGCCACCCACCGCTCGCAGGGGCGACCCGTGATGCACCGCGCGTGGCGCATACGTTACCGGCCTGTGCAGGCGGGCGACTCAGTAGTCGGAGAGAGTTGTCCGCCAGCGGGTCGGTAAGTCCCAGTTCATCAGTCAGAGAGCGGACGGTGTTGTTGGCGCCGTCCGGATCGCGTGGCGGCGCGGGCTCGGCACATGAGGCATCCGTGCGTGCGGCACGTGATGCAGCCGGATGCGCGGTGCGGCTCGTGAGTACATCGTCATTTTGTAACGGGGTGATGTGGCTGTCGACGTACTGTGCGCCGGCGCATAGCAATGTGTCTCGCGCCACCGGCACCTGCAGGTGCGCGTAGACGTCGACACTGACTAGCGCCGATCCGTCACGCGACGCTTGCCGATACCGGGCAGCCTGGAATGGAAAGCGTCGGTGGTGGAATACGGCGGCAAGCCATTGCTCGATCGGCTCCCACGGGAGATGGACTGGCACCTCGTTAGCGCCTGCCGGTGTCTCGGCATCACGTGCAATCGGCGCCGATAGTCCGGTGCTGAGCGGCGATGGCGTGTCTCGCGCAGTATGCTCGGCGGCGGTCTCATTGCGTGGCGCAGCGGGGGCCGGCTCGGCGTGCGCCGCTTCGGCCCGCTCCCGATTCTCGCCGAGTGGGCGCGCGCTGCAGCGCGCATCATGGATTTTGATGTCTGGACGTGGGAAGCCGGCTTCGGCCAATGCGTGTTCGGCCCGCATCGCATCGTTGCGGTTGTCGAACACGCCGATCAATGTGTGTTTCATTTCACTACTCCATTGGGCAGATGTTCGCTTATGTAACGAGTACGCAATTTTCAGGCCTAGTCAACGCTTTTACAAATACTGCGATATTGAGTTGCTTTGCCGGCGCTTTATTTAAGAATTATGCAACTCTACCCTCCACAGCGAGCACCGTCACGCGCCCAGCGCATCGCCCGCGTCGGACACGTTGGTGTCGCCTTGCCGCACGTGGCCTTGCGAGATCGCGCTGCCCGGCGGCACGCTGTGTGTGAGCCACACGTTGCCGCCGATCACTGAGCCGCGACCGATCGTGATGCGACCCAGGATCGTGGCCCCCGCGTAGATGACCACATCATCCTCGACGATGGGATGCCGTGCATTGCCCTTAATTAGCGTCCCATCTGCGCAGGCCTCGAAGCGCTTTGCGCCGAGCGTGACCGCCTGGTACAGCCGCACGCGATCGCCAATGATCGCGGTCTTGCCGATCATCACGCCGGTGCCATGGTCGATGAAGAAGCTGCTGCCGATTTGCGCACGTATTGACTCAGGTTTTTTGCTACCGGGCGAAGCCTGCTGCCTCATGTAATTTGTTACCCGTCAGAATGCTGGTGGGGACGACTGATGGCGAGGCGGCTCAGCATGTTAACACGACGGGAATGGATAGGGATGGTTGGTGAGAGGTACCGCCGTTCTGACCAAAGCGAGAAGCGCGAGATACTGGATGAGTTTGTCCAGGTGACGGGATACCACCGCAAGCACGCCATCCGTGTGCTGTGCCGCGAGCCTCTGCCGCCGAGGGCGAAGTCCGGCCTTTAGCGACGCTACGACGATCAGGTGCGGGCCGCGCTGATCACGCTGTGGGAGGCTGTTGCGCGCAAAGTAAAAATGGCTCTGGTAGGTTCAACTGATGGATGCAACACTGATGCTGGCGTTTAGTTTATCTGCTGGCGTCGCGAACCCCAAAGTTTTTCTCGGACGTTGATTCAACTGCATGGCGATTTTATTCAATTCTGCTTGCGAGTAGCCCGCAAGGTTAGTACCTTTCGGGAAGTACTGGCGCAGAAGGCCGTTGGTGTTCTCATTCGTGCCGCGCTGCCATGGACTTTGAGGATCACAGAAGTAGACTTGAACCTTAGTTGTCACCGTGAATTTCTTGTGTTGAGCGAGCTCCATGCCCCGATCCCAGGTGATTGATCGGCGCAGTTCAATAGGTAGCTTGCGAACTTGCTTGCTTAACGCTGAAACGACGCTTTCCGTGTCTTTTCCGTTCACTTTTATGAGCATAGTGAAGCGCGAATGACGCTCTACTAAAGTTGCGATATGTGTATTGTTCGAGCCGCTGAGCAAGTCGCCTTCCCAATGGCCGGGAACGGCTCTGTCCTCTGCTTGCGCAGACCGTTCACGGATCGATACCGCATCGATGATTTGTCCACGCGGCTGTCTCTTCGCGCAAGCTTTTTTCGAACGACGCATCATGCGGCGTGTGCGCAGATGCTTCATCAGTTCCGCTTTCAGTACGCCACGGGCTTGGACGAAGAGACTACGATAGATCGTTTCGTGCGAAATCTGCATAGATGCATCGTCAGAGTAACTCAGCTTTAACCCGCCAGTGATCTGCTCTGGCGCCCATCTTTGTTGCAGCTTCCGGGCAACCCATTGTCGAAGCTTGACGTTGACGGCCAAGCGGCATAGTTTAGGCCGCCTCGCCAGCTCCCAGGCCCTCGCGTCCGCTAACGCCGCTCTGTACTGACTCAAGCCGCCATGGCGAGTAACTTCCCTGCTGATCGTAGACGGCGATCTACCAAGGCTGGCTGCGATCTTGCGAAGCGAATAGCCGGCCCCGATGCCGCGCGAAATCTCCTCTCTATCCGCAAGCGTCAATGCTCGAGCTGAGCGCTTGCGTGCGATAGGCATGATGCCGCCGTTCGGCCGTACGATGGCATGGATCGACGCCGCGTGTTTGCCCAGCGAGCGCCCGATATCACTTAACGACTCGCCCTCCTTCCACCGCTGCCACAACAACGCCTTCTGCGCGGCCGATAGGCCCCATCTTTTCTGGGTCACTTACCTTACCTCCTGGATTTTCCTTAGACCAGAAGATGTTGCGACGACCGGTTGAACCTACCAGAGCCAAATTTCAGATGCGCTTGACAGCGCTCGCTTGGCCGCTCCGATATCGCTCGCTTCGACCGCCGCCGCGACACGAGACCTTGCGGCCCATATTCGCGTAGTCGTGAAGAAACGCGCGCGGCGAGCGGTATTTCATCGCGCTATGCAGGGGCCTTTCGTTGCAGTGCTCAAAGGCGACAGCCAGGTCGCGCACGGCGGTCGCTGCGTCAGGTTTGGGGATAAACACAACGTAGTTGTGCTTCATTGTCTTCACCAAGCTTTCTGCCATGCCATTGCTCTACGGGCTACACGAGCGTTATCAGTGGCTTGAGACCGATGTCGAGCCTGCCAGAGTTTTAGTGTGCCGAGGTCATGAAACGATAACGAAAATAACGATTTATGACCGACACGACAGTGGCTAAGAAGAGTAAGAACTCAAAGGCGCCGAAGCTGTTCCGCGATGAGTTGATTGATCAACTGTTGGCGCGGATGCAGAGCAAGGATGCGGAGCCTGCACGACATTTTGATCGCGGTAGTCGACGGCCCGCGCAGCTTTCCCGAGGCGATTGAGGTGGTATGCCCGGCCGCCCAAATCCAGACTTGCATCGTGCATTTGATCCGCAATTGGCTGGACCTGGCAAGCTGGAAAGGTCGTAAGCTGCTGGCCACGGCGCTCAAGCCGATTTACCTGGCCGCCACGGCCGACGCGGCGGCAACGGCGCTCGACGCCTTCGCGCACAGCGACACGTACCTGATTCGATCGCTACGCTGACGCATCGCTATGTCGGTTCATAATCCCAGTTCGGTGGCGATGATGTTGCGTTGAATATCAGAGGTTCCCGAATAGAGGAGGGATGCGATGGCGTCGCGCAGTCCTCTTTCAGTCGGGGTTTGAGCGAGGTAACCTTGTGCGCCGTAAATGCGCAGTGCGTCTATCGAAAACTTTGTGTACGTTTCCGAGACGAACAGCTTTGCACAGGCCGCTTCCAGTGTGACATCTTTGCCCGCATCCTTGAGCCGCCCCACCCGGTAGACGAGTTCGCACGCGGCATCGAGGTTGACTTTCATGTCGGCGAGGCGATGGGAGATGGCTTGATTCTTTCCAATGGGTTGGCCGAACTGGCGGCGGGTACGCGTGTGGGTAATGCATGCTTCAAGGCGGCGGCGCATGGCGCCCAACGTGGTGGCAAGAATGCATCCACGTTCATACTCCATGGCACTTTCAAAGACCTTGACGCCTCGTCCCTCCCGCCCCAGTATCGCATCGGCCGAGACACGGCAGTCGGTGAGCGTGATCCGGCCCATCTGTGCGGTGCGCAGTCCCATCTTTTCCAAAGGCAGGCTCAGCTCCAGGCCCGGGTTGGTCGTCTCGACCAGGAACGTGGTGACGCCAAGTGGACCGAGCGTGGGGTCGATTGTCGCGTAGACGACGCACAGATCTGCGATGGGGGCGTTAGTGATGTAGGTTTTCGAACCGTTCAGGACATAGCTGTCGCCGTCTCGTACCGCTTGGGTGCGCATGGAGAACACGTCTGAGCCTGCTTCGTCTTCCGTCGAGGCATTGGCCCCGATCAACGAACCATCCATCAAGCCTGGCAGAAAGCGCGAGCGCTGTGCCGGTGTGCCGTGGATGGCCAGCGGCAGGGCCACGGTCCACAGGTGCGCGTTGAGCGAGAACAGCAGTCCCAAGTCTTCGCTGCCGTATCCCAGGCCGTCCATGACGGCAAGCAGGTCGGACAGCGGCGCGCCCGCTCCCCCGTATTCCTCGGGTAGGGCCATACTGAACAGGCCAAATTCTGCGCATCGGCGCCAGCCGTCCCGATGAAAAGTGCTGGCGCGGTCGGAAGCTGCGATGTCTATACTGAGCTGGTTGCGGGCAAAACGTGCGGCATGCTCGCGCAGCGCGACTCGTCGTTCATCAGGCGGGTTTGGCATTGCACTGACGCTCCAAAAGTTGATAGTGGGTCTTGCCCGTCGAGGTGCGGGGCAGATCAGGAAGGTAGCGGAATTGGTCAGGCACCATATACTGTGCGAGTCGGTTGTAACAGAACCGACTCAAATCTGTGGGGCAGACCGGGGCATCGCGGTCCACGACAAATGCCGTGATGGTGGTGTTCCCGTCGGAGCCGGAGCTGACCACCGCACAGGCGGTCAAGTCAGGGTGAGCAGCCAGACACGATTCAATCTCGTCCAACTCAATCCGGTATCCATGACGCTTAATCATACGATCAAGCCGCCCCAGCAAGAGGTAGCCTTCGCACGAGGAGCGAACGACGTCTCCGGTGTTGTACCAGCGTTGGCCGTCGAGTTGAAAAAATCGCTGAGCCGTTTTCTCGGGAGCATGCCAATAGCCGGTCACGACAGATGGCCCTGCGACGCACAACAGGCCAGGTTCACCGTCGGGTACCGGTCGCTGATGCTCATCGACGACGATCGTGTTGCAGTGGTCGCAGGGATGACCGATCGGCAACGGTTCGACGCGCTCTGCCGGTATGGGCGTGGGTACACGGTAGGCAGTGCACACGTTGGTCTCAGTGGGACCATACAGATTGTAGTAGGCTGGTTGGGGCCACAGCTGCAGCAACCTGCGCAACTTCGCGATGGGGAAGACTTCGCCGGCGAAGAGCACGAGCCGTAGCTGGTTCGGAGTAGGGCTGCGCCCTTTGTGCTGTTCGGCCAGCATACCTAGAATGGCCGGTGCCGAATACCAAACCGTGATCGCCCGGGCGGATAGGAATGTGGCGAGATGACGCGGGCTTGCAGCAAGGTCGGCGTCGATCAGGTGAAGGCATGCACCGTTCTTAACGGAGACATAGAGGTCGAAGATCGACAGGTCGAAGTGCAAGGGGGCGTGGCTAGATACCTGGTCTTGCGCTGTCACCTTGAAGGCAGCCGAGGCCCATTCGACGAAGCTCACGGCGTTGCGCTGGCTG
>NZ_JAHLKN010000028.1:0-26505 GCF_021498065.1 Mycetohabitans sp. B3
CATCTTGGGGCAGCGACCATTTCTGCTTGTACCGCTCAATCACCTCCAATAGGGCTTGCACTCGCAGGGCCGCTTGCGCTCCCCTTACCGTGTGTACCGCTGGACTCTGTCTGCGTCCGTCGTGCAGCGCAATTTTCCATTGGGCCCCTGCCAGTTCGAGTGACGCTGCCAGTATTACGTTCTCAGCATCGGCTCCGGCTAAGTGATCTGTACGCATGATAGCCTCCGTTGCGTTCGCCTTGATTCACTTAAGCTTACAACTTAAGCTTTGGTTAGTCTCGCGCTACATAGGATCTAGGTATTCCACGTATAAACGACTATTGATTCCACGAAAAGGCGATTGGGATTCCATAGGAAAGCGACCTAGCTTTCTACTATGAAGCGACCAGCAGCCGGAGCGCTGGATGCGACTAGGGCAGCTCAGCGGAAACATTTTACGGAAGCAACTGATCGTGCCATTGAACAAGGCCTTACCTCCCGGTCCATGCATGGGTACGTGCACCATCGTGTCCTTTTCCGAACCGTTCTACAAAATCTAATTAAGTTCAGCACAGGTGTGCTGTTTTTTCGCCAACGATGGGCATTGCTGTAGAGCGATTCTCAACGTAACTTATTGAGTAAAAAAGGATTTTACGTGGCTCTGCCGGCAACACCTAGAGAACGCTGACACGCAAAGTATACATCCCAGCCATCCAACAGCACGTGGCCATTCGTTTGCCAAAACGTTTATGCGGATCCGACATTCAAACAGATACTGATGGCGGCGTAATGTAGACCCCACCTCCTATTCTCTCCACCGCCATGAGCATAAAGATCAACCCATTCCGCCAAGCACGCCAATCCGATCCGACACCCCGGGGCAATGTGACGACGTCCGGCAACACCGTCGCAGGAAGCGAGCGATCTTGGCACAGCAAATTCGACGGATTGTTTTCGCGCAAGAAAAAGACGATATCGACGCAACCGCCAATGGAAAAGCCAGCCTCCACCGACTCGAAAACGTCACAAACAGTCCGGAATGTGGCTAAGCAGCTGAAAAAGGCCTTCTGCCCATGCGGCTCGTCGGAGAGCAAGCTTATTAAGAAGTTTCCTCAAGTTCCGTCACGCCCTGCCCTCGCAGATAATCGCGCCGGCGTTGGAACAAAAGCTTCTACACAAACCAGCACGGCAAAGGGTAATACTCCAGACATCAAACTACCCGAACGAAAGAACTCGCTCGCACATCTAATCACCCACGAGGCTGGCTCGGCTCCCCGAAGCGGTAGCACCTCATCAAAACAGGCGTTCGCAAGGGTAAAAGTCGGCCAAGTCAACGTCAAAAAAGCTGAATTCAAAAAAATCGAAGTCGAAGTCAAAACAATGAAGGCAGAGTTGCTAAGTACAAAGGCTGTGATCTCCGAGGCGAAGAAAACGGTGAATGAAGCTACGCGGAAAAATCAGAGAGGCAAAGATAATGTTGCCTCAAAAGACATTGAAGATATAACAGAAACGGAGACCGAGCTCCTTAAGAAATTCCCTACAACTCCTGCCGTCCCAGCTTCCTGTCCCACCAAAGGCAACGTTTCGTCAAAGCAAACCACTCCGGCAGCGCCGCCTCGTCCGCCGAAATCAAGTAAAAGACCTTCGGTGATAGTCCAACTCGCCGCCAAAAAAATGAAGACTGCGTCTTTGCGCGAACAGACCCTGATCTTCGAAGGGTTGAAAACAGCGAGCGAGACGGATCGGTGGCTACCTGTCAAGCCTGTAAATCACGCCCCACCAACAGGTCTGAGCAAATTGGGTAAAGGCCCCGTAATAGAGTAACCACGGGGAACTTGCCATATGGGCCCGTCGCGAAGCGACAGGAACCGGAGTTCTGCGCACAGCGGCAAGCACCGGGCGCGTGCGGGCCCGCACAGGTCCACAACGACGGGTTGATGATGCCGCTTCTCAACACGCCGCGCTTCACCTCGCCCGCCAATACCTTGGATATGACCGAAACGGGCCGTATAGCGGCCGTTACGCTACTCGTCCTTTTTCCAGCATCGACGACCATCAGTGTGCAACGAATACGTTATTCGTTCCGTGCCATTTTTTCGCACGATCGGTAACCCGGCTTTTACTGCGTCACAAAGTCCCGAACCGTTGTTCGAATCCGAAGTTCAAATAGAAACTGATGGCGGCGTAATGTGGCCCCACCTTCTATCCCTACCCGCCATCATAAGCATAAAGATCAACCCATTTCGCCAAGCACGCCAACCCGATTCGACACTCTGAAACAATGTGATGACGCCCGGCAGCACCGTCGCGGGACGAGAGCGGTTTTGTCAAGGCAAGTTCGACGTATTGCCTTCCCGCAAGAAAAAGACGATATCGACGAAACCGCCAATGGAAAAGCGGGCCCACACTGACTGGTAAACGTCACGGACATTCCGCGATGCGGCCAGGCTACTGAAAAAGGTCTTCCGCCCCTGCGGCTCATCGGAAAGCAGGCTTAGAGTCGCTAACGCAACCTGGACGTCAGGCTGTAAGGCGCGTATCCTGGAGTCATGGCAAGACGCAAAATCAGCAATGAATTATGGGCGGTGCTGGAGCCGTTGATTCCAGCGTTCACGCCCTCACCTAAAGGCGGGCGTCGGCGCACTGTCGACGACCGGGCGGCATTGAACGGTATTCTGTATGTCCTGCATACAGGCGTTCCATGGGAAGACTTGCCGCAGGAGCTCGGCTTGGGCAGCGGCATGACATGCTGGCGCCGATTGCGCGACTGGCAGGCCGCAGGCGTGTGGAGCAGGCTGCATCTGGCCATGCTTTGCCGGTTGCGTGAACATGACCAGATTGATTGGGAGCGAGCGAGCCTGGATGCGGCCAGCATTGCCAGCCCCCGGGGGGCCAGGAAACCGGCCCCAACCCGACGGACCGGGGCAAACTCGGGAGCAAAAGGCATCTGGTCGTAGATGCCCGAGGCGTTCCCTTGGCGATCACAGTCACGGGTGCCAACCGGCATGATTCGATGGCGTTCGAGCGCACCCTCGATACCCTCCCGGCCGTGCCGGGCTTGAGCGGTTCGCCGCGCAAACGTCCGAGCAAACTGCATGCGGACAAGGGCTACGACTTTGCCCACTGCCGACGCTATCTGAAGCAACGCGCAATCACTGCACGCATCGCCCGTCGAGGCGTAGAAAAGCGCGAGCGGCTCGGACGACATCGCTGGGTAGTTGAGCGCACGCACGCCTGGTTTGCCGGTTTTGGTAAGCTGCGCATCCGCTTTGAGCGGCGTCTGGACATTCATATCGCCTTGCTCCGCTTGGCTGCTGCCGTTATCTGTTCGTGCTTCGTGGACGACTTGTGTTAGCGACTCTAAGTGATATCGGGCGCTCGCTGGGCAAACACGCGGCGTCGATCCATGCCATCGTACGGCCGAACGGCGGCATCATGCCTATCGCGCGCAAGCGCTCAGCTCGGGCATTGACGCTTGCGGATAGAGAGGAGATTTCGCGCGGCCTCGGCGCCGGCTATTCGCTTCGCAAGATCGCAGCCAGCCTTGGTAGATCGCCCTCTACGATCAGCAGGGAAGTTGCTCGCCATGGCGGCTTGAGTCAGTACAGGGCGGCGTTAGCGGATGCGAGGGCCTGGGAGCTGGCGAGGCGGCCTAAACTATGCCGCTTAGCCGTCAACGCCAAGCTTGGACAATGGGTTGCCCGGAAGCTGCAACAAAGATGGGCACCAGAGCAGATCGCTGGCTGGTTAAAGCTGAGTTATTCTGACGATGCATCTATGCAGATTTCGCACGAAACGATCTATCGTAGTCTCTTCATCCAAGCCCGTGGCGTACTGAAAGCGGAACTGATGAAGCATCTGCGCACGCGCCGCATGATGCGTCGTTCAAAAAAAGCTTGCGCGAAGAGACAGCCGCGTGGACAAATCATCGATGCGGTATCGATCCGTGAACGGCCTGCGCAAGCAAAGGACAGAGCCGTTCCCGGCCATTGGGAAGGCGACTTGCTCAGCGGCTCGAACAACACATATATCGCAACTTTAGTAGAGCGTCATTCACGCTTCACTATGCTCATAAAAGTGAACGGAAAAGACACGGAAAGCGTCGTTTCAGCGTTAAGCAAGCAAGTTCGCAAGCTACCTATCGAACTGCGCCGATCAATCACCTGGGATCGGGGCATGGAGCTCGCTCAACACAAGAAATTCACGGTGACAACTAATGTTCAGGTCTACTTCTGCGATCCTCAAAGTCCATGGCAGCGCGGCACGAATGAGAACACCAACGGCCTTCTGCGCCAGTACTTCCCGAAAGGTACTAACCTTGCGGGCTACTCGCAGGCAGAATTGAACAAAATTGCCATGCAGTTGAATCAACGTCCAAGAAAAACTTTGGGGTTCGCAACGCCAGCAGATAAACTAAACGCCAGCATCGGTGTTGCATCCATCAGTTGAACCTACCGTAGCCTTTTTTAAAATGGCCTTCTCACGTTCGAGGCGTTCTATACGCGCCTCGAGTTCTTTAATGCGTTGCTGATCCGGCGTGATCGCCTTGCCTTGCGGCGTGATGCCCTCACGTTCCTGCTGAAGCTGGTGCACCCAGCGACGCAGTACCGTCTCGCCAACGCCCACCGAACGGCTCGCCTCCATATGGCTATAGCCCTGCTCGAGCACCAGACAGGCGGCTTGCTGTTTGAATTCCGGGGAAAACGTATGTCGCTGCTTCTTCATCAGACACCTCTTCATGACGAGCATTCTCGCCTAGATCAGTGTCCGGTTTCATTAGACCACTACAGTTCTTCATGCGAAGCTGTTTCACCTCAGCAAGGAGCTCGTCCTGCGTGCGCGCTTCTCTTTGAACTGCTTTTACTGGCAAGTCGGCAAAATTTACTGTTGTTGGCATCTTCTTGGGTAGTCCTCGGCACCTTGGAGATAATGCCTCCAGGCCGCCTTCATCATACCGATGCTCCCACTCGTCGACTATCTTGAAGAGTCGGATGTCGAACTTTGCAGCAACCTGTCGGCAGGACAGGCCTTCGCTACGCATGCGTTTTAGCACCGCCAGCTTGAATTCGGCGCTGTAATCAACACGTTGCTTCTTCATGAGCCCGGCGCACCCATGCTCGCGATATGCCGCTACCCAGCTGCACACCGCAGAAATATCGACATCATGCCGCTTGGCGACAGTCTTCAGGCCCGACCGACCCGATAAATAATCCTCAACTACTTGCAGCTTCTGCTGCTCAGTGTACCTGCTCATGAAGCCCCCGAGAGGTTAGCGTCCAACTTTCCGGGGTCAGTTCAGTTGGGCAGCTTGCGTCACGGTCAGCCCGAGCGCGGGCAACACGTCTTCACGCAGCGTTGCGCCATGGCGCGGTGGATGGAACATACGGCTCATGAAAACAACACCTATGTATGAACGCGTCCCTTTGCGCAAGGTTCTCGTGTGTTCCGACGTTGACAGGATAGGTTGCAGCTATGTATCCGGCCTTGTTGCAGCCGGTATTCCGCTGCGGGCTCCTATGAAATCCGCTGACTCGCACCTCATTAGTCTTTCGAGCTTGAAGCTCATATCACTGACCAGGTTTTGCGAGTCCCGATCCGACCTGTCTTGTCATCACACTCGATTGCCAACGCAACCTTTCGACGTCCACCCTTTGTAAAACGTTAGCCTTGCTAGTCGTGTCCGCTATTCAGACCGGTTTTACGCTCACATAGTTCTTCTGGTACTGACGTTCATGGGCAAGCATCGCCCAGATCGTCCGCACCATCTTGTTCGCCAACGCGACTGCCACCACATTCGGTGGTCGCCTCTTCTTCATCTGTTCGACCTGCGGGCCGGGATCTTTCGCATTTGCGATAACGCTACGCGTACCGTGAATCAGCATTTTGCGTAGATATCCATCGCCGCGTTTGCTGATCCCGTGCAGATTCACCTTGCCGCCCGAACCCGTTTGCTTTGGCACAAGGCCCACCCATGCCGCGAACTCCCGGCCAGAGCTGAATGCTTTCGGCTCACCAATTCTTGCGCAGCAATCCATCAAGAAATTAAAAATATAGCTCTATTTTGACGACTCCAAGTGGCTTATCCTGACATCCGGTTAGAGTGTGCTTGACTTGACAGTTTAGCCGGCACTGAAAACATGGCGATAAACTTATATTCGGTTCGCTTGCCTCGTTAGATGATTTTCAAATAGCGTGAGCCAGCCACGATGGAATGCGTGTTGAATGCAAGCCTATTTGCAAACAATGTGAGCGGCACGATTCGTGGTTTGCAGATAATTTGAGCCGACCAGCCTGTTGAAAGCGAGTCAACACCTTTTTAAATACGATTTGTTACAACCACTCCTTATAGCACGATTGCCCTGGACACAACCTGCTGCCGCAGGCAGAAACAACTAATTTTTTGTATAACAAAGATGCCGGGAGATCCACCAACGTCTGCTCGACGCGGGTTATCGCAACGTGTTTGACATCGCATTGTTCACTTGGTAACGTAGCACCTGAGCCACTGTCCTCAGAGAACGATAATCCATTGATTCTATTCATTATGCGCTGCGGCTGTCATACGAAAAGTCCCGATTCTTGATAGCACCATCGATCTGCGGCCAAATGGCCTGAAAATCGAAGGTTCGGTGACATCACCACTTGACATTTTTTATATTTTCAGGAGATGCGACTTTATATTATTGCTTTTAAAGCGCCGCACGTAAATTTCAATTTCAAAAAAATTGAATTATATATTCTATATTTATACGAAGGAAGGAACAGATGGACTATCAAAATAAGATGGTAAATTTATTGTCCAAATTAAATAAGGCGATGCCTATCTTATCCCTACCAGAAATTGCGCAGTACTCTTTTGAGGAGTTTAGCCGGCGCACATGCGATGTAATGAATTGGGGCGAGAAACGTCAGCTCTATAATGCAGCGATCCAGCAGAAAAAGGAAGTTGAAGCTTACGAGCGTAAGATACTGACTCATGCGAATCCGCAGTTACGCCAAGCGCTATCCTTGAGCATGCCGGATATGTCACAAGATATCCGCAGCTATGACGATATGTTTGGGTATCGAGCGAGTAAATATGTCGCCGAAGGTGCGGTGTCCTCGATGTTTTCCCCCGCAGCCTATCTGACCGAACTGTATCGTGAGGCGGTTAATTTCCATGACGTCGATTCCTCTTATCACTTGGACAAACGCCGACCAGACCTGGGAAGCCTAAACCTCAATCAGAATAATATGGATGAAGAGGTGACAACTCTCTCTCTATCTAACGAAATTCTACTTAACGGGATATTAGAAAAGGACGCCATCGACACCGATGCAGCGTACCTAAAATTGGCGTCATATCGTTATACCGGCGAAACGCCTTATCATCACGCTCATCACAGTATTTGTCAGACACTCACTGTTCGTGATGTGAATTTCCAGGACATAATGGCTGTGCCTGCGCTGGTACCATCCATCGATCAGACAACATTACTGGGTGTCGATGGCAAAATTTCACCGGAATTATACGATATTCTAGTAGAGGATATTGATATAGAAAATATTGAAGAGTTATTTAAAAAGAATTTCAAATTTGAGGCGAAAGAATATCTTTTTAACGCAAAGGCATTGGCTCAATATTACAATGTTGACGCGAACATTATTGAAGAATTAATTGGAACTCCCGGGGAATATGATCCGTATTCCAACGAAAACGTATTTACTGCTGCGGAAGGTAATGGCAAAATATTTCGCACAAATATTGTTGGCAAAAATGGAGGTTTCAGCGTTTATAATTATGTTAATATAGAATTTTTAGAGGGAAAGTGGGGTGTTAATGTAAACGTAAACAGAAATTATGAAGAAATAGTAAATCCGGGATATTGTATTGTACAATATGATAACCAAAGCATAGGAAGAATTGAAGACTATCAATCTAATCTTGGCGTCAATTACTTTATCGAAATCGGGGAAAATATTTCTCCTGATGTCGAAATTGTAGTCGAAATGTGGGATGAAACCGGCGGCGGCTTTATTACTGCCCGATACACCTTCGCTGTTTTAGAGGCCTCACATGAAGAGTTTCTCCTTGCGATCAACAAATTAGTTCGCTTACATAAAGCCACGGAGCTACCTCTAGCGATAATTGAACGGGTGGCGCGGCTTGGTAGCCGTGTGCAGATTACCAACGATGTGCTAAGAGACCTACTTCTGGTCAAGCGCTATCAGAAGCGTTATGCCATCGATGTGGACGAAGCGCTGATCCTGGCTGGCGCCGATATTGCAACTACGTCGGAAAGGCCATTGAGTCAATTCGACATGTTGTTCAATACGCCGCTTTTAAATGGTCAGCGCTTTGACTGGGGGGGCGACAAGCTTCAGATGAAGCCCGATGCTCAAGGTGACGATCATCGCCGCGCCGTACTAAAACGCGCATTCGATGTGGATAATATTGGCCTGTATCTGTTGGGGGCGATGCCAGTCTTTCCTTTTTTAGAGGAGGGAAGGCGGTCCGCCGATGCAATCGAAAACAGTCTGACGAACCTTTCTAGCCTTTACCGAGTTAAATTGCTGGCAGACGTTCACGGGCTAAGCGTTCAAGAATTGAATCTGCTGCTTACGATACTCGGTTGTCAAGACCTGCTGCTGGGTGTCAAAGACGGGCCATTGTCCGAGCTCATCGAAAAAGTGTATCGCACGACTCAGTGGATGGATAAGCGGGGGTGGAACGTTGCCTCGATTTATCTAATGACGACAATTTTTTACGATACCACGCAAACGCCAGAAATCGAGAACCTGGTCAGAACCCTGTGTGCTGGATTGACAGAAGAGACAAGCGCAACGGGCGATGATCTAAAGATTGCGATGGCGCCTTATATCGCCTCTTCGCTTGGACTCTCTTCCGCAGACGTGGCGCGCTATCTGCTTATTTGGGCAGATAAAATCAATGCGCTCGCTTTTAAGGTTGATGATTTTTGGGGGGCTGTCAAGGATTTAAATATTGATGCACTTAAGGTTCCGCCCAAAGCTGTCCAGTTTTGCCATCATCTGGCTCAACTCGCGCTAATAAACACCCAGCTTCAATGGAGTGAGGCGGAGCTTGCGATGGCTGTAAATTCGCCAAGGCATATAAAATCCGATCTCTTCTTTATTCACCATGACGTGGCGAGTCTAATGCTGCTGACGCGCTACCATGACTGGGTCTCTTCCCTGGGAGAATCCGCTTCGCAAGTGCTGGCGGCACTCAGCCAAAACACGCTGACGGTTTCGAGCCTGGCTAGTGCGATGGGCATTGATGAAGCCACGTTGCAGCTGGCGGCTGACCAGCTAGAAGGTCAACCCCGAAATCTAACCGATTTCTTGACCATCGATGCGTTGTTACAGTGGCACCGAGCGGCCGTCACACTAGGTGTTGCGCCGAATGATATTGCCCAGCTGTTGGCATTGCGCTACGGCACTGAACATGATTATGCTCGCTGGCAAGCCGTTGCCGGTACCCTAATAGCCGGGCTAACAAGCTTGCAGGGTCGTCAAGTATCTGTGTGGTTGGATGAAAGGTTAAGTACGGCGCTAAGTTTCTATTATATCAATACCGTCGCTGCGCCGGAGCTTGGCATTACCGATCGTGATGGGTTGTACCAGTATTTGCTGATCGATAATCAAGTCAGGGCAGACGTCAAGACCAGCCGGATTGCCGAAGCGATTGCAAGTGTTCAGCTCTACGTTAACCGCTGTCTTCAGCGTCTCGAGGACAATGTCAATAGTATTGTATCTGGCCGTTCCTTCTTCAAGGAGTGGGACAGATATAACAAGCGTTATAGTACATGGGCGGGTGTTTCTCTTCTAACGTATTATCCCGAAAACTACCTCGACCCGACTCAGCGCATTGGCCAAACGGCGATGCTGAGCAACTTACTGCAAATCATCAATCAAAGTCAACTTAATGCCGACACAACAGAGGCTGCGTTTAAGTCCTATTTGACCAATTTTGAGCAGATCGCAAATTTGACTATTGTCAGTGGCTATCACGATCATGTGAATATAAACCAAGGGATAACATATTTTGTTGGCGTCAGCCAATCAGAGCCTCGTGAATATTATTGGCGCAGTGTTGATCATGACAAATTCGACGGCGCAATTGTTCCGGCAAATGCCTGGTCGGAATGGTTGCACATCAATTGTGCGATCAATCCATTCGAAAATTTGATTCGCCCCATTATTTTAGAATCTCGGCTTTATACCCTATGGGTTGAGAGAAGAGAGGTTGTCGAGCAAAAAAACGGCGCTCAAGACAAGGCTTGGGCGTATGAAATTAAATTATCTTATCATCAATATGACGGCACCTGGAGTTCGCCGCTTTCCTATGAAATAGATACGGCTTTGCTTTCGGGTGCTATCGCGAGCAAAAATATCGGTTTGTATTGTTCTGCTCAAAATGAAGAGCATACTTTACTAACCATTTTGTATGAAAAAAAAGATAATTACGCCATCGATGTTTCGAGTATCACGGGTCTGGCAGCTACTACAAATGCAATCGGCTGGTTAATTAATGATGACTTGTCAGGAGAAGATATATCGTCAAGTGATCTTAATAACATCCTAAAAGTTGTCAGCTCGGAACTGGATACCAAAAAAACGAAGAAGATTGGTAATAGATACATGCCTAGAGGATATTCCACCTCATCCTCAGTGGATAAGAGTAGAGAAAGGAAAGCTGGTGAGTTATCTTTAAGTAAAATTCAGGGTGGAAGGCTGACATCAATTTCCATTTTGGACGATGGAACGCTTTCTTTTAAAGCACAAATCAAGTTGTGCTATGAAGGCATGTATTCTGACTTAATGAGATTTTGCGGCGATGGAATGGATAAATTTTTACACTTTTCTAAAAAAAGTGATAATAATCTAAAAGCAATAACACATGCCAGCGGTAAAGATGGAGAAGTGATTGGAATTTCGTATCATACTTGGATAAATAATCCATATATTCTCATTACGCCATTTTCTCGGGGTGTGGCTATCGATGAATTTCAGACAAATTGGAAGTCAAATTCCTTCAGCGAGAAATTTCAACCGAAATCGAGTAGGGAGAGCTACAAGAAAATTGATGTGGTAAAGCGTAGTGATGGTATTCATGGAGCTAAATATCTTGATATCAATGATATTAAGGAAATTGATCTTGCTTTGGCATCGGCAACCGTTGAAATATTGGGAAAGAAATTTTCATATAAAGACAAATTTCCTGCGCCAAGCATGGAGGACATGGCTTTTGATATTGATGTTTCTCAAGTTAAAATACCCAAATTCGAAGATGATGAATATTTTAAAGAAATACCTGTGGTATTGGCAGCAATGGCTAAAGACGGCAGGTTTCTTGGTAGTGAGACTTTTATTATTACAGTCAGTCGTCGTGCTAACGATGCCGGCAATGTTATGTCTATCAATAAAATTGATAATGGCGTGCAATACATGCAGATTGGATGGCGCCGGATCCGTTTAAACACTCTTTTTGCAAAAAAACTCATATCGCTGGCAAACAAGGGGATTGATAATGTCCTCAGCCTTAGCGCTCAGGAAATCCAAGAGCCTCAGCTCGGCGAAGGAAGTTACTTCGATTTTTTTCTGCCGCCCTATGATAAGTCTGCACATGGTGAGAATAGGTATTTTGAGGTTCGTCTTTGGATCCCGAATGACATAGGAGAAGCTGAACAAATTGAGCCTTATCCAGAGTATCCTATTGAGCGAATGATAACATGCCATCGAGGTGCTTTAAGCGAAAATACTTTGACGAGATTTCGGCTATTTATTCCAACTATGCCGCAGAGTGACGGGATTATAGCGTTTGCTTCCGTTTATTTTGAGAGTACGGTCACCCCTAATTTGGCAATAATTATAATTGGTATTGAAAATGGGGATTTTTTAAAAATTTCTAGCGTGCAGGTAAACCAAGAGCCGATGGATTTCAGCGGCGCCAATGCGTTGTATTTTTGGGAGCTGTTTTACTATTCGCCGATGATGGTAATGCAGCGTCTGCTGCAAGAGCAAAACTTTGACGAGGCAAATCGGTGGCTGTCGTACGTGTTTAGCCCGGCTGGTTATCCCGTGGACGGCCAGTATGAGAGCCGCCAATGGAATGTCCGCCCGCTGCTGGAGAGCACGAGTTGGAACCTGGTGCCGTTGGATTCCACCGATCCCGATGCGGTGGCGCAGGCCGACCCTATGCATTATAAAGTGGCCACTTTTATGCGCCTGCTAGACCTATTAATTGAGCGCGGGGATCATGCCTATCGCCAACTCGAGCGCGATACGCTTGCCGAAGCCAAGATGTGGTACGTGCAAGCCCTTAACTTGTTGGGTGAGGAACCGAACCTGGATCGGCACCCCTCGTGGTCGGCGCCGACATTACGCAATGCCGCTTCGCAAACAACGGCTGCGCAATACTGGCTGACGCTTGAGCGCCTTCAACCGGCGCCCATTGTGGCCGATGGTGAACCGTTGACCGCGAACTCGTTGATCAGCTTATTCCTGCCGCAGGAGAACGTCAAGCTCAAAAGCTATTGGCAAACACTGGCCCAACGCCTGTATAATTTGCGTCATAACCTGACGCTCGATGGGCAGCCGCTGTCACTGCCGCTGTATGCAAGCCCAGCCGATCCAAGCACGCTGCTAAGCGCCGCAGTGGCGTCCTCGCAAGGCGGAACAGCGTCACCGACGGTTACCATCGGCCTGCGGCGTTTTCCGCATATGCTAGAAAGTGCTCGGGGGCTTGTCTCACAGCTGATGCAATTTGGGGGGACCCTGTCCGGCATCATTGAGCGCCAGGATGCCGAAGCGCTGGCGGCACTGATGCACACACAGGCCGCTGAGTTGATGACTTTCAGCATCCAGCTCCAGGACAGAGCACTGGACGAATTGGCCGCCGAGCGCACGGTGCTGGAACGCTCGCTTGTAGGCGCTCAATCCCGATTCGCGCATTACAACACGCTTTATGATGAGGATGTGAGCATTGGTGAGCGCCAGGCTATGGATTTGCGCCTTTCCTCATCAACCATTGCCCTGGGCACCAAAGCGTTGCATATGACCGCCGCGGGGTTGGAGATGGTGCCCAATATCTATGGGCTTGCAACCGGCGGGGCACGTTACGGCGCCCTGGCCAATGCTATTGCCAATGGTTCGGAGCTGGCCTCTTCCGCCATAGCGATTGCTGCCGAAAGAGTCTCCCAATCGGAAGCATACCGGCGTCGCCGCCAAGAATGGGAAGTCTTGCGCAACAGTGCGGAAACCGAAGTCAACCAGATCGAAGCGCAGTTGCAGGTGCTAGCGATTCGCCAAGAGGCGGCGCAAATGCAAAAGGTGTATTTGGAAACACAGCAGGCGCAAACTCACACGCAGCTGACGTTCCTGCAGCGCAAATTTAGCAACGTGGCCCTCTATAACTGGTTGCGCGGACGCTTGTCGGCTCTTTATTTCCAACTGTATGCTCAGACGGCATCCCGTTGCTTGCTGGCGGAGCAGTCCTATCAATGGGAAACGCAGACGGACGATCGCTTTATCAGACCAGGCGCTTGGCATGGCACCTATGCGGGACTGCTCAGCGGCGAGTCGCTGATGCTGAATTTAACCGAACTCGAAAGCGCCTATCTCAAATGGGAATCCCGCGCGCTTGAAGTGCAACGCACGGTGTCGCTAGCCGATGTCTATCGTGATTTAGAGGCGGATTTCGACCTGGCAGAGACCATCGCGGAGTTGATTGCTAAGGGCAAGGGTGACGTAGGGGAGGCAAATAAGAATGGATTGAAGCTCGATGAGAATGGCATTCTATCTGCGTCGGTCAACATTAGCGGGTTGAAACTGAAAGGTGATTACCCGGATGATTTGCAGTTGGGCCGCGTGCGCCGTATCAAGCAAATCAGCGTAACGTTACCCGCATTGTTGGGCCCTTATCAGGACGTGCAGGCGACGTTGAGTTATACCGGAAGCCTTGCCCCTAAGCTGCCGAAAGGGTGCACGGCCATTGCCGTCTCGCATGGGATGAATGATAGCGGTCAGTTTCAACTCGATTTCAACGACGGCCAATATTTGCCATTTGAAGGGATTCCAATTGAAGATGACGGTACCTTTGTTCTGCGATTCCCGAATGCGACAGGCAAGCAAAAAGCATTGCTCCAGAGCTTAAGCGATGTGATTTTGCATATCCGTTACACCATCTGTTCTTGATTTTAGACACCATTAAACAGGCTCCTGTTGTGGAGCCTGCACTCCCCATTTCCGGCCGGCTCAGCGAGGCTCTGTTGGCAGCGCGCAACCTCCAGCGATGGCAACGGCGCTTTTGGGTTGGCTCTGTTGGTCAATGGTCATCCGTCGGCGCATCGCGCACGGCGTGCCGTGTAGCAATATCGTGCCACGTTGCTCGATGCGAAGCGCGGTACCGTCGACACAGTGCATCGCGTGTGGCCGGAATCAGCCGGATAAAAGAATAATTCAACATTTTTGAAGAATAGGATATGTCAGTCACGCAGTCATCTTCCAATATTGCACTGTCCGAGCCGGCACTCCCTAAAGGCGGCGGGGGAATGCGTGGGCTCGGGGAAGCGTTAGGCCGGATTGGTCCCGCGGGCGTCGCGACAATGACGCTGCCACTGCCCGTGTCGGCTGGCCGCGGCTATGCACCGCAACTGGCATTGAGCTATGCGAGCGGCAGCGGCAATGGCCCATTCGGTGTGGGTTGGAACATTGGATTGCCCAGCATTGGGCGGCGCACAGGCCGAGGCACCCCCCAATACGGCGATGATGATGAATTCATCGGCCCGGGCGGCGATGTTCTTGAGCCTGAGCGAGATGCCGATGGCGCCGTGGTTCCGCCTTCCGAAGTTAGCACCTATAACGGTCTGGCACTGGACGACACCTATCGGGTGGCACGTTACTTTCCGCGTATCGAGCACGGCTTCGCGCGGATCGAGCATTGGATTGGCAAAGCCAATGGCAGCGACTTCTGGCTGCTCCATGACGCCGGTGGCGATCTGCATTGCTTCGGTAAAACACCCGCGGCTCGCATTGCCGATCCAGCGCAACCGTCACACATCGCAGTGTGGTTGCTGCAGGAGTCGGTCTCGCCTAACGGCCAACACATCTGGTACCGATACAAGCCGGAGGATGAAGCCGGCGTCGACCGGCAAGGTAACGAGGCTCAACGCGACCATACCGCGAATCGCTATCTTGCCGAAGTCAAGTACGGTAACGCGTTGGCAGCCGGCGCACTGTATCTGTTCACGGCATCGAAACCCGATGACCAGACATGGTTGTTCTCGCTGGTGCTCGATTACGGCGAGCGTGGCACCGACCCGCAGGTACCGCCGCCCTGGTTGGCCACTGGCGATTGGTTAGTTAGGCGTGATGCGTTCTCGCGCTACGACTACGGCTTCGAAGTGCGTTGTCACCGTTTGTGCCGTCAGGTGCTGATGTTTCATCATTTTCCCGATGAACTCGGCGAGCCTGCCACGCTGGTATCCAGGCTGCTGTTCGAGTACGATGAGAATCCCGTGCTCACCAGGCTAGTTAGCGTGCGGCGGCTCGCGTATGAGCCGGATGATACGCCGCAGTCGTTGCCTCCCCTGGAGCTGGACTACACACCGTTCGATGCGTCGGTGTCATCGGGCCAGTGGCAGCCATTCGACCTCTTTCCTGGATTGAACAACGGGTACCCCTACCAGCTGGTGGATTTGCACGGCGAGGGCATCGCCGGTGTGCTGTATCGCGTCGGTCCCCTCTGGTATTACCGGGCGCCGATGCGAAGCAGCGATGGGGGCGATGCCGTCACCTACGACACGTGGCGGCCGCTGCCTGAGATTCCGTCGTTGCAGCCGCAGGCAATGGCGCTCACGGATATCAACGGCGATGGCAGGCTGGATTGGCTCGTCACGCAGCCCGGGCTGGCTGGCTACTTCAGCCTTGCCCCAGACGGTACCTGGTCATCGTTTACACCATTCTCGGCGCTGCCTATCGAGTTTTTTAGTTCGAAGGCGACGATGGCCGATTTCATAGGAGCGGGTCTGTCCGACTTGGCTCTGATTGGTCCAAAGAGCGTGCGTCTGTACGCGAACGAACGGCACGGGTTTGCGCCCGGTATTGAAGTGGATCAAGTGTCGGCACTTCCCCTTGCTGGGCGTGATGCCCGGGAGTTAGTGGCGTTTGGCGACCTGCTGGGTTCCGGTCAACAACACTTGATCCGCATCCGCAGCGATGAGGTGAGAATCTGGCCGAACCTCGGGCGGGGCCGCTTCGGGCAGCCGTTCGTGTTCGCACCGTTACCATTCGATGCGCAGCGCTTCGATCCCGCCTGCGTCTATTTGGCAGACCTGGATGGATCGGGAGCCGCCGATCTGCTGTATGCGGAAAGCGACCGTATCCGTATCTTCTTCAATCAATCTGGCAATGGCTTTGCACCGCCCGTCGATTTGGCTCTGCCGCCGGGCGTGCGCTTCGACCGGCTGTGTGCACTGAGTGCGGCGGACGTGCAGGGGCAAGGTACAACGAGTCTCGTGCTATCGGTCCCTTACCCGAGTCTCAAGCATTGGCGCTACGATTTTGCCAACGCCAAACCCTACCTGATGAATATCGTCAACAACAACATGGGGATGGAAAACCGGCTTGTCTACCGCAGTTCAGCGCAGGAATGGCTAGACGAAAAACAGCAAGAAAAGAACACAGCGAGCAGCTTGCCCTTTCCCGTGCACGTGGTGTCCCGGCAAATCCAAATCGACGAAATCTCGGGCAATCGGCTGGTTCAACAATACCAATATCGCAAGGGTGTCTATGACGGGCAAGAGCGGGAATTTCGCGGGTTTGGCTTCATGCAGACCTGGGACACCGGTGAAGATGCGAGGATCGCAGGCCAGAACATCAGCGAGGCGCCGCCGCGGTTAGCGCGAAACTGGTACCACACTGGC
Source organism: Mycetohabitans sp. B3 (assembly GCF_021498065.1). Classification (NCBI taxonomy): domain Bacteria; kingdom Pseudomonadati; phylum Pseudomonadota; class Betaproteobacteria; order Burkholderiales; family Burkholderiaceae; genus Mycetohabitans; species Mycetohabitans sp. B3. The sequence goes on from NZ_JAHLKN010000028.1 coordinate 16,905, forward strand.
CGGGAGGAGGACGAAGCGGCGCTGTATGGTGAGCCTTGGACAGACCTTGACGCTTTCACGAGTCATCCGGCCCGTTTGACGCGATTCGATACGAAGACGAGCCAGGATGAATTGCTGGACAATCCAGCCGCCAAACGTCGATGGTGGTTGTACCGTGCATTGAACGGCAGCTTGTTGCGAAGCGAGATCTATGGTCTAGACGAGGCACCTAATCAGCAGGTGCCTTATCGCGTGACGGTAGCCCGTTACCAAGTGCGCGAAGTTCAAACCGGAGGAAACGATGGCGTGCCGGTCGCGATGCCTTCGCAGCTGGAGCAATTGGACTATGCATACGAGCGCATCGATTGCGATCCTCAGGTTAGCCAGGCGGTGACGCTGCGTATCGACGCATACGGTATACCTCTGCACAGTGTAGCAATTCGCTATCCCCGCCGCCCCCAACCATCGACGTCACCCTACCCCGATACCTTGCCGGACACGACATGGCACAGTTCGTACGACCCGCAGCAGCAGTGTTTGCGGTTCACGGAGCAGCGTGCCAGCGTCTGGCATCGGACAAATCCGCAACAGTGGCGGCTTGGCCTGCCATGGCAGCAACGTAGCAACGTGTTGACTTATGACGCAGCGCGTGTGCCACCCGGCGGTCTGAACTTTGAAAATCTGAGCACGCCGGAAGGTTTGCTGGGTGACGATCAAGTGCGCATATTCGGCACTCAAGGCGTGGTCGTGTACCGGGATACGGATGCTGACGGCGTCCCCGATTTTATTGCGCTGGTGGATCACCAGGAGGTTGCGGAGCTCGACTCATCGAGTCTTGCCGCCTACGACGGCCTGCTCGACGAGCCCGCGCTGAGGGCAAAGCTTGAAGAGGCCGGTTACCAAATTTCACCGACCGTCCTTGCTGTGCCCAATGCGGTAGAAGAACCGGTGTGGGTGATCGCGAGCGGCTATCGCACCTACCGTGGCCCGGAAAGCTTCTATGTTCCGAGCGAAATAAGGAAGACCCAGCTCACGAGTGCGGCTCAGCTCTCCTACGATTCGTATTACTGTGCAGTCACGCAGGTGCGGGATGCTTTAGGCAACACCACCTCAGCCCAATACGACTACCGATTCCTCCAACCGTGGCGCATGATTGATGTCAACGACAACCATCAGGAAGTGCAGTTCAATGCGATGGGCCGGGTGGTGGCGAGCACATTTTATGGGACTGAAGAGGCACGTGAGGTGGGATTCGATCCCATCGCGGTTTCCCCAGTACCCGCGGGTCTGACGGTTGAACAGGCGATTAACCAAGCCGGAGTCTCGGCTCAACGGGTAGCGGCCATTTATGCGACGGATTTTTTTGCGTGGATGGGGCAGATAGACCGCTCGGATTTGTCACCGGACGAAGCAGACGCATGCTGGCAGCGATTGATCGCTGCACGGTTTATCACGCCTGAGGGCCACGTCCGCGTGAGGGCGCATCGAGAATTGCGCAGTGGGGTGCTGGCGCGCTGTGGAGCACTGGAACGCTTTTCCACGCCCGTGCGCGAGGCACTGGCTTCGGTTGCGCGAAACCCGATCAACGAAGTTGCGCTGAGCGCTGACCGGTACCCGAACGATGCAGAGCAGCAGGTCCGGATAAACGTCGCGTATAAGGACGGCTTCGGACGGGCGCTGCAAGGCTGTGCGAAGATGCCAGGCGGGCTGGCGTGGCAGCGCACTGCCGACGGCGAGATCGTCGCCGATGCCGACGGTAAGCCAAAGGAAGTGGATACCGGTTCGGCACCGCGCTGGGCGGTATCGGGACGCATCGAATACGACAATAAGGGCCAGCCGGTGCGCAGCTACCAGCCCTACTTCCTAAATGACTGGGCCTATGTTGTCGATAATGCGATGCGCACCTACAGTTACGCGGATACCACGTCTTATGATCCGATCGGGCGGGCTGTGCGGGTCGTGACCGCGAAGGGATACGAACGCAGACAAAGCGTTTACCCATGGTTTGTCGTCAGTGAGGACGAAAACGACACGGCCTGAGTCGAACTCTGCTAATGCAAGGGCAACAAGACGAATAAGAAAGGCACGCTATGAACGAAAACAAGTGGGAAAATGTCTGCAAGGGCACGCCGGTGATCCAGGTCATCGATAACCGTGGGCTGGGTATTCGGACGCTTCAATACAATCGCGACAGCAGCACGTCAGCGTTGGACGAGCGCGTGAGTGTGGCGCAACATACAGAACGGGGCCATCCTCTGTCGATGATGGATGCTCGCCTTTTCGACGCGCTGCAACAAGACCCCGCAGTGGCACCGAATGTCCGCTACGTTAATTCATTGAGCGGCCGCACGCTGCGCCGTGACAGCGTGGATGCGGGGCTTAGCGTGGCCCTGTTCGATGCGGAGGGCCGGATGGTCTGGAGCCAGGACGGTCGCGGCAGCCGGTCGAGACAGGTATTCGACGTCTTGGGGCGTCCTGTTGCCACGTATGTTCAGCCGTCAGGAGAGGCAGAACGGTGTCACGAGCGAATCCTCTATGGCGAACACGAGCCTCAGGCATCGGCGTACAACTTGAAAGGACATGTAGCACGCTATTACGATACGGCGGGTCAGGTTCGCATTGCTGGTTATACCATTCACGGTAAGTCACTTCAGGATACCCGGCGGCTGCTAGCGAATCGGGCAGCCTCAGCCAATTGGGCGGGTGAGGACGAGGCGGCGTGGACGGCTCGGCTTTCAGCCGAGGCGTGGACCACCAAGCGGCGATATGGTGCGCTGGGCGAGCCAGTCACGCAAACCGATGCAAAAGGTCACCGGCATCGTTTCCACTTAGACTTAGCAGGCCGGTTGCAGGCAAGCTGGCTGAAGTTGGCTGATGCCCGTGACGAACAAATCATTGTTGACGGCATTCAGTACACCGCAGCCGGTCAACTGCTTAGCCAGACTGCCGGCAACGGCATAGTTACGGCCTACGGTTACGAAGCCGAAACTCAGCGCCTGCTGTATACCCGCACACATAAAAAGGATGGCACGCCGCTGCAAGCTCAGCAATACACTTATGATCCGGTCGGCAACATCCTGGCCATTGGCGACGACACGCAGCCGACTCGCTACTTTCGCAACCAGCAGGTGGAGCCGCTACACACGTACCGCTACGACGCACTCTATCAGCTGTTGGAAGCCACCGGGCGGGAGAATGCCCCAGCCAGCCGCCAGGGGCCAGGCCAGCCAGTGCCGCCGCGCGACCCCATCAACTTGACAAACTACACCCGCAACTACACTTATGATCGAGGCGGCAACCTCACCACGATCCAACATCAAGGCCAGGGGACTAACGCTTATCGCAACGAGGTCGTCATCGCCACTCGAAGCAACCATGGAGTGGCACAGACCGAACAAAACAGTTTGCGTCCGGAAGACATCGAGCGCGGCGGCTTTTTCGATCAGGGTGGTAACTGCATGCAATTACAGCCCGGCCAGCCCCTTGAGTGGAACGAACGCAACCAGTTGATGCAGGTGACGATGGTCGATCGTGGCAGCGATGATGACAATGACCAGGAAACGTACGGCTACGATGGCAATGGGATGCGAGTATGGAAACAGCGCCGCACGAAAACCGCCAGCACGTGGCGCACCGAAGAAGTGATTTACCTGCCGGGCCTGGAGCTTCGAACAACACGCGTGGGCGAGAACATCGAAGAGGCGTTGGAAGTGGTCACTACCGCTGAGGGCGCAGTGCGTGTATTGCACTGGAGCACTGGACAGCCCACGCAGATACCGAACGACCAGTACCGCTGGAGCGTGAGCAATCCGATCGGCTCGGTGAACCTGGAGCTAGACAGCGGAGCGCGGATTTTAACACGCGAGGAGTATTATCCGTATGGCGGCACTGCGGTGTGGGGCGGGAACGATCACGAAGTGAAATATAAGTTCATCCGCTATTCGGGTAAGGAACGAGATGGGACGGGGCTATATTACTACGGCTACCGCTATTATCAGCCCTGGCTGGGGCGATGGGCGAGTGCCGATCCGGCAGGCACGGTCGATGGGCTCAATCTCTATTCGATGGTCAGAAATAATCCTATTAGTCGTGAGGACCCGAATGGGCTGAAAGCGTCGACTGGGCGTCTTTTGAAAACAATGGCAAAACAGCACTGGCGGAAATTGATACCGTGGGCGGGGCCGGTCATACTGGGCGTTGCGGCATTGGGCGGGCCTGCCGTGGCTGCAGGCGCAGGCGCTGTAATGGCGGTTGCAGGGGCAATTTACGGAGGCTACAAAATTTATAAAGCTGTACAGCAATTTAGACGCGGTGGCGATTCAGCCGTAGCTCGGCGACGTAACCAGGAATCCCTCATTGCGACAGCGTCCCCCTCACAACTGAGGTTGTTGGGCCAAGTCGGCAGGGCATTGCGTTGGGGGGGGCTTGCTGTTGCGGTGGCGGGGGGCATTGCCGCTGTTGCCGGGGCAGCACCGCTTGTGGCAGCTGGCGTGGGTCTTGCAGCGGCGATTGGAGGGGCGGCATTTGCTGTCTGGGCTGCCCCAAAGATTGCGCGACGTTTCGCGAGCTCCAGGAGTCGCCAGATCGCACAGGATGGTGGAACTTTATCCAGTTTCGTCGGGAATTCCGCGGCGGCCACATTCGTTTCAGCTGAGATGCACGGCGCATCGCATACTGGGGCAGCAACTGCAGTGGTCAGTACCATGCCGATTTCGGTTTTAGGGTGGGCAGAACAGAACCCTGAAGCGAGCGTAGCGGGTGCGCATGCAGGCGGTGTGGCAGTGGGGGAATATGAAAGTATTTCGCGGGCGGTCGGTGTCGAAACGGGTACTGACATTCCTGCTCTCATTGGGACTGGATTAGGCGGTGGCATAATGGGATATATACACGGCCAGATCGAGGGGAGCACAGAAGTTGGTCAGGCTGCTGGAGCGGTGGCTCGGCAGTGGCATGCTCGACTTTGGCTGGGCTCGGATTTAATAAATCAGTTCCCACAAGCCCTTGGAGAGTCTATGGTAAATAGCTACTTTCCGCTCGCCCGGGCCATAATCGAGAGTATGGGGTTCTCAGGGGCTGTTGGTTCGGCTGGTATCGATTCCAGGTTGGTTAGTTTCGGAGTCTGGATGTTTGAAGGAAGAGCAAGAAGGATTATGGAATATGCAGTTGGAAGAACAGCCATAAATACGGCATTTCCTGCAGTAGGTGCAACATTAGGTGTAGCCGTGACGTATGGAAGCTGGATTTCGTTCGCCGTTGCAGCGGGCGGGGCGATTTTCGGAGGTTACGGTGCTCTTTCTAAAGACAGTTTCGCCTCGGGCATCCAACGCATTAGCGATTGGGCTACAACTCAGGTTTTTTCTACGCTCGAATTGGCGTACCCTCAGTTTTCCGAGTCCAATGCGTGAGGTGGGTTAAAAAGTTAAAATCGGCTCAACAGCGCGCTGGTGCTTACAGAAGACGGCGACGAGCTGGTCGAATTGACGTGCCGTAGTCATCGCTGGGGGCTTACAGTAGACTCTAAGATTCCAGCGAGAGTCCCCTGCGCAGCGCGAAGCGGCCACACAGGGGACGCTAAACGCGGCGCTAACGGCACGGCGATTCAGGCCGCCGCTGGCCCGAGCAGGAAGCGATGAAGCGGGATGCGCGAAAGAATCACGGTAAGTGTAGTGGCTCGCATTTCACGCCTTAGTTCGAGGCTTGCCCGAGATCGGCTATAGGCTGACCTATGCTTGCTAACCGGCCTGCGTCCACATGAGCCTTTGTATAAAAAGCGAATGTCGGTGACTGCGTCACCGAATCTTTTTGAGCGAACGCGCGGGCGGGCGTGGCCGCCTAATCGGGCCGGTGGCGCGGCTCAACTTGGTGGGTGTGCGCTCCCGCACACGCCGCGCTTTTTCAGCGTCGGCGTTCGCGCGCTGCAGCGCGGCTAAGTTGCCTTCCAGCATGCCAATGTGCTGGCGTGCGTCCCCCAATTGCGCCTGCAGCGCTTGCCGCTCAGCGCGGCGCTGCGCGTCACTTTCGTCGGCGCGTCGCACCGCCGCATCCCGTTCCTTGATCAGGCGCGCGCTGATGCGGCGCTCATGCTCGGTCTCCAAGAGCGCGCGCTTTTCGGCCGCTTGCAGCCGCGCTTCGGCGCGCGCGGTGTCGGCCCGCAGCTTATCGAGTTCGCGGGCAAAATCGGCGCGCGCTTGGGCGAGTGCGGCGTCTCGCTCCTGGGCGTCGCGTTGCAAACGCTCGACTTCCGTGTGCAGTGTCTGGCGCGCTGCTTCAGCCGTAAGCACCCGGCGATGTCACCTTGAACCAGCCGTGTCATGAAGCGACGATCGTGTTCACCTCATTTTTAATGGACACGTGCACGCTATGAACGAGAATGAAGTGGGTTCGGAAGCGGTGCAGCCGACACGGCGGCGGCGCCACAGCAAGCAGTTCAAGGAGACGGTGGTCCGTGCGGCGATGCAGCCAAACGTGTCGATCGCTGCGGTGGCGCTGCATTACCAGTTGAATGCGAACCTGCTGCGTCGGTGGGTGGCCGCGCAGCAGCAGGACGTGGCGCGCGAAGCGCGCCAGTCGATGAGTGTGCCCGCGGCGAAGTTTGTGCCGCTGCAATGGCAGACGCCGGGCGTGGCGCCTGCCTCAACGGTGATTCAGATCGAAGTGCGCCGAGGGGCGGCGAGCGTGACGGTACGCTGGCCGCTTTGTGCTGCAGCCGATTGCGCGGCGTGGTTGCAAGGGTGGCTGCGATGATGCGCATTGACGAGATCTGGCTGGCAACCGAGCCGATCGATATGCGCGCGGGCATCGATACGATCCTGGCGCGTGTCGTGAAGGTGTTTGGCGCGGCGCGGCCGCATCACGCCTATTTGTTTGCCAACCGTGACTCGACGCGCCTAAAAGTACTCGTGTACGACGGGTTCGGTATCTGGCTGGCGGCACGGCGCCTGAACAAGGGGCGATTCATCTGGACGAATGGGAACCAGGCGATTGCCACCGCGCTGAATCTGGCACAGTTGCGAGCGCTGGTAACCGGGCTGCCCTGGCACACACTCGCACACGATCACGCGATCAGCGTCGTGTAATATCCCCAAAGCCGTAAACTGTCTTGCTTGCCGCAGCGCGGTGGGTTCTGGCAGACTGGCCGCATGAACCTATCGGCTAACCTCAACGCTTTAAGCCCTGACGAACTGCGTACGCTAGCTGCGCAATTGATGGTTCAGGTGAGCGAGAAGGAGCGGGAGCTGCGCTACCGTCAGAGGCGCATTGAGCAACTTACCCATGAGATTGCCGTGCTCAAGCGCTTGCAATTTGGCAAGCGCAGCGAGCAATTGAACGTTGAGCAGATGAGTCTGCTCAATGAGGCCATCGACGCCGATCTGGCTGTGCTTGAAATCGAGCTCGAGCAATTACACTCAAATACGCCTACGCACAAGCAGTGTCAGAAGCCTAAGCGTGCACCGTTGCCGCCACACTTGCCGCGCACCGAGATCCATCACGAACCCGACGAGCTCACCTGCTCCTGCGGCTGTCAGCGCGTGCGTATCGGCCAGGACATCAGCGAGAAGCTGGACTATAAGCCGGGGGTGTTCACGGTTGAACGGCATATCCGCGGCAAATGGGTCTGCAAGGCGTGCGAGACGCTGATTCAGGCACCTGTGCCGCCCCATGTGATCGACAAGGGCATGCCGACCACAGGCTTGCTCGCGCAAGTGCTCGTTGCCAAGTACGCTGATCACTGTGTGTCCTGGAACACATCTTGAAGTACGAAGGATGTGGAACTGCATGAGAGATGAGGGATGGCCCCTCGGGGCCGGCGATCAGGAGTCGGTCTCAAACCGCCACAAGCTGCTGTCGTAAAGAGCGATGGTGGTGAGCGTTGTGGGAAAGGCGGAGCGTTGATTCCGTCAGGTGAGGTCCATGGAGACGAGCGAGAGCAAACCGTCGATGAACTGCCGAAAGCGTATCGTTGATGTCAGAACCGGAGTTGGTGGTCGCTCCGGGATGAGTGCGGGCGGAGACCTGAAGCCCGGCCCGCGCGGCATCCGGCTCGAAGGCGGCGTGAACATGGATCAGGCTCTCATGCGGAACAGGAGAACCTGTCGCCCCGGTGTGAAGGGAGACGCTCGAGCAGGCGACCCCTGCAAGAGCCAGAGTACCGATACGGGGCACAGGGGCAGAATGGCTCGTAGTAGGGTTGAAGGCGCTGTAATGGTGCTGGACCGAAGGGGCCATGGTGTCCAGCCTTCGGCTGCAGTCAACCGGATAACGGGAGGAGCTGCATGACGCAGGCAAAGCCGTTTGCTATTCAGAAGCGAGAAGTGTGGGAAGCCTTCAAGAAAGTGAAGGCCAACCACGGAGCGGCTGGAGTGGACGGGCAATCGATCGAAGAGTTTGAGGCGAAGCTGTCTGCCAATCTTTACAAACTCTGGAATCGGATGTCGTCCGGCAGCTACATGCCTTCGCCCGTTCGTCGGGTGGAAATACCGAAGGCGGGAGGTGGTACGCGACCATTGGGCATTCCCACGGTTGCGGACCGCATCGCGCAGGAAGTAGTCCGGCGATATCTGGAGCCGATACTGGAACCGGTGTTCCACGCAGACTCGTATGGATATCGTCCCGGCCGATCGGCGATTGATGCAATCAGGACGGCGCGTGAGCGGTGCTGGCGCTCGCACTGGATGCTCGATATCGACATCAAAGGGTTCTTCGACAATATCGATCACGAGTTATTACTCAAGGCGGTCCGTCGGCATGCCGACTGCGCCTGGGCGATCCTCTATATCGAGCGTTGGCTGAAGGCACCCGCGATGCTTGGCGATGGCGAGCTTGTTGTGAGGGACAAGGGTACGCCGCAAGGTGGGGTCATCTCACCACTTTTGGCTAACTTGTTCCTACACTATGCGTTTGATGTCTGGCTTGGGCGGGAGATGCCTGGGGTGTCGTTTGAGAGGTATGCAGACGACATTATCTGCCATTGCCGCACCGAACGACAGGCGCGAGCGCTATGGGCACGTCTGGATGCGCGACTGCGCTCGTGCGGTCTTGTTCTCCATCCGCAGAAAACGAAGGTGGTTTACTGCAAGGACACAAACCGCAAGGGCGAGTACTCATGCGTCAGCTTCGACTTCCTTGGCTATACATTCCGACCTCGGTTGGCAAAGTGGCGAGCAGGGCTCTACGGAGTTTCGTTTCTGCCAGGCGCAAGCTCGCGTGCGCTCAAAGAGGTTCGCAAGGCGGTACGTAACTGGGGCCTCCAAAGGCGCAGCGACAAGGGGCTGTTTGATCTTGCCCGGATGTTCAATCCGTACATTCGAGGATGGATCGGCTACTTCAGCTGTTTCTACAAGTCGGCGCTGTATCCGACATTGCGTCGCATCGATGCACACCTGCTACGGTGGGCGGCTCGCAAGTTCAAGCGCTTTCGCCAACGTCCGCGTGGCGCTCGTGCGTGGCTTGTGAAGATCATCCGGGCTCAGCCCGGGTTATTCGCTCATTGGCCGCTTCTGTATGGTCGGCTGGATGCTGGGAGCCGTATGAGTTGTGCGTATTTCAGGCCATCGTAGACGGTCATTTCAGACGAAGGTAGACGGTGTTTCAGGGCAACGTGGACGCCGTTTCAAAGCATCGT
>NZ_JAHLKN010000029.1:0-1437 GCF_021498065.1 Mycetohabitans sp. B3
TCGCGCTCACCCAAACTGTCCATGATCACGCTGAAACGCCGTCCACCATCAGCCTGATTCGACCGTCCATGATCGCTGAAATACGCAAGTTGAGAGGCTCACGTACGGTTCTGGGAGCGCGTGGGGGTGAGATTCCCCCGCGCGACTCGCTTGCCGTTATACCGTCAAGAACGCATTTTCGGGCGCGCCGGCCTTGCCATCGCTCAATCAACGCTGGGTCAGTGGGTTGGCGTTTGTGGTGTGAGGTTGCAGCCGCTGGTCGAGGCGCTTCGCGAAGAGCTTGTGCAACACGGTGTGCTGCACGCCGATGAAACGCCGGTGCAAATGCTCGTTCCCGGTAAAGGCAAGACGCAGCGCGCATACGTCTGGGCATACGCCACGACGCAGTTCGCCCACGTGCGCGCTCTCGTCTATGAATTCGCCGATAGTCGCGCGGGCGAACATGCTCGCCAGTTCCTCGGTGACTGGCGCGCCAAACTGGTATGTGACGATCACAGCGGCTACAAAGCCGGGTTCGAGCTGGGCATCACTGAGATCGGATGCATGGCTCATGCAAGACGCAAGTTCTTTGAGTTGCACGCCAACCACAAGAGTCAGATCGCTGAACAGGCGCTGGAATACTTCGGCGCACTTTACGCTGTCGAGCGCGACGTTGCACAACTTGAGCCTGATCGCAGGGGGGAAGTGCGTCAGCAGCGCGCTGGGCCCATTGCCGATGCGCTACATGAGTGGATGTTCACTCAGCGCAAACGGGTCAGTGAAGGATCGGCGATCGCCAAAGCGCTCGACTACAGTCTCAAGCGCTGGGAGGCGCTCACGCGTTATCTAATCGATGGGCATGTGCCCATCGACAATAACTGGCTGGAAAATCAGATTCGTCCCTGGGCTATCAGTCGCTCGAACGGGTTGTTTGCCGGTTCGTTGCGCGCTGGACAACGCGCCGCGGCAATCATGAGCCTGATTCGATCCGCGCAGCTCAATGATCATGACCCGTACGTCTATCTCAAAGACGTGCTCAATCGATTGCCCACCCATCGAGCCGACGACATCGCCACCCTGCTACCACATCGCTGGGTGCCCACCGCAGCTTGATTGACGGCCATTTACGCCCTGGAATGCCTTCGCCGGATGCTTACTCTTCATGGCGAGCATTCTCGCCTAGATCAGTGTCCGGTTTCATTAGACCACTACATAGAGTCCGTTTTGAAGAGGAGTGGTCGTAAAGAAACAATTAACCAAAGAACCGATTATTGGCGTGCTGAAGGAAGGCGAGGCAGGCCTGAAGCCAGCGGAGCTTTGCCGCAAGCATGGCATGCTCAGAAGCGACGTACTACGGCTGGCGGAATCAATCTGCCTCTTGCAATTCTCACCATACCGTTTCAGCTTCCCTGCTTTACTGCATCAGCCTGGACGGATTGTTCAGGTCCAACTTCTATG
>NZ_JAHLKN010000030.1:0-3944 GCF_021498065.1 Mycetohabitans sp. B3
ATCATGCTCGTTAAAGCCATACCACGGTTGCGTCGCCTCGAACAGCCGCACCACTTGCGCATGTTCGACCATCACGCCCTTGGGCGTGCCGGTCGAGCCCGACGTATAGATCACATACGCCAGATGCCGGGCGGTGAGCGCGGCTACCGACGGATTCGTGTCCGGCAATGCCGGCAATATGGCCGGATCGAGCACCGTGCACTCGGCGAGCGCCGCGTCGCCCAACGCAGCGCGCCCGGCCGCATCCGCGAGCACCATGTTCGGTGCCGCATCAGCGAGGATGTGCGCCAAGCGCTCGCCTGGGTAGCTCGGATCGAGCGGCACATACGCACCCCCCGCTTTCAAAATCGCCAGCAGCCCCACGACCAGTGCGGGACTACGCTGCACGCAGATTGCCACCCGGGTATCCGGCTTGACACCTAACTCAATCAACTGGTGCGCGAGACGATTGGCTTGTGCGTTCAGTTCTGCGTAGCTCAGTGTCTGCGCTTCAAACACCAACGCTGGCGCTTCGGGCGTACGCTCGGCCTGCGCTTCGAACAACTGGTGAATGCATTGATGTGCCGGATAGACCCGCTGCGTCGCATTCCACTCGACTAGCAGCCGATGCCGCTCGTCAGCGCCGAGCAGATCGATCTCGCTAATCGGTTGCGTGGCATCGGCAGCCAACGCTTGTACAAACCGGATAAACCGGCGCTGATACGCGTCGAGCATCTCCGCGGTGTAGCAAGCAGGATTGGCATCAAAGTCGATCCGTAATTGACGGCTATTGGGTGTCCAATAAACACCGAGCATCAAATCATCAACCGGACCAGCGAGCAGGTTATAGTTCGTCGATGAATGCTCGCCAAACGACAGCTCGTAGTCAAACGGCATCACGTTGACCTTGATGCCAGATAGCAACTGCCCAGGCACCAGCCCAAGTTGACGCTGCAGCGCTTCGCTCGGGTAGCGTTGATATTGAAGTCCGTTTTGGATTTCCTTCGCCGCCTGCCGCATCAACGACACTAAGTTGATCTCCGGCTCGAATCTGAACCGCAACGGAACCGTATTGGCGACCATGCCAGGAATGTGCCAATCTGCCCCCAAGCGGGCAGTCACTGGAAAACCGAACACCACGTCCTGCGCGCCAGTCATGCGATGCAGATACGCGGCCAGTGCAGCACTCAAGAACTGCGCCAGCCGGCCCGCATCCAGCACATAGTCGTCCACCCATTGGGTGGTCAGGTACGTCGTCTGACGCAACCGCTGCTGTAAAGCAGGGGCGGCGCGGCTTGCCAGCGTCGCAGGCTCAGGCCAATGGGCGCAGTGCTTGAGCCAATACGCTTCGTCTTGCGCCCGTTGGGCGGATGCCTGATATTGTGCATCGCTCTCTACTAGCTGTCGGACCGAACCCAAATCACATGCCGCCGGCGCCGTTCCCGCGCACAGCGCGCTATACACGTGTGCAACGCGTTGTGCGATCAGGTACTGGCCATAGCCATCCATCATGATATGGTGATAGCGCTGATACCACATCCATTGCACGGGCGCCACTTTCAGCAACGCATAGCAAAAAAGCGGTCCCTGCATCAGATTGACCGGTTGCTGATAATCGGCTTGCATCCACGCCTGGGCCGCTGCCTGAGGATCGGCTTGTGCCGTGAAGTCCAGCACCGGCATTGACCATGCGGGCGCACCAATCCTCTGCCGCAGCCCGTCATCGCTGTCGACAAATTGCAAGCGCAGGGTGTCGGCCTCATCGATGACTTGGCGCAATGCGGCTTCAAAGACGGCCGGCTCAATCACGCCTTCGATCACCGTGTACTGCGCAATGTTGTACACGGGGCTGTCGGGATGCAGCTGCTGCGCGAGCCAGATTTCGGTTTGCGCACTGGATAACGGCTGGGTAACAGGCGTAGCGCTAGCATCCATAACAAAGCTCCGATTCAGGCGACCGAGCGGCCTGATATTTAAAAGGTGTACGAAACGATACAACGACGCAACCAGAATCTCTCGTTACTCTTCGGAACCACTATGGCTTTTATGACACGTTGCGTGCAAGCCTTAGCCATTCATTGCAGCAATCAGGGCCACTCATCGGCACGCGTCAGTGCACCGTTCGCGGCACTTGGCCGACCAGTGATCACGCCACGTCCAATCGATAGCAAGTTTTAGTGAAAACACTGGACATAGTGATACTGCGCGCAAATTGGCATGACAGTCGGTCAAGCAAGACAGCTAAAAAGAACAGGGCAAACCAGTGCAGCGCGCAGCGCGGCGTCATTGGGTGCAGAACTGGGGTACTTCTTCATTTTCCCCCAGCCATCACATTATTTAGCCATACGGCTACGCACCCGTTCGCTGACCCATCAGCTCGACGTTACGTGCTTCATGTCTCGCAAGCACTGTGCCCAGCTGTCCGGAGCCGCTACAAAAATTCAAGTAATCGCAACGCTTAGCGCCTGGTTGAAAGACTGTAAAGCGCCCACCATAATGCGTTCAAATCCATTACCTTTACTTAAACGACAAGTTTTGAACGAATGAAACAATAAATTAAAACTTGCAACCAAAGGGCACATGATCGCCCGTGATATGGATGAAGTAAGGCTTAAGGGCGTGTCTGAAGTCACCGTTCGTGACCAGAAAAGGCTGAGCGGGCAATACTGGGATTTCGATATCGCCCCGCATGACCGTGCTACCGCCCATGGACAAGCAGCGTCAGTATCCCGCCCTGGCGGTGACAGAGATTCACGCCCTTGAACGAGCAGCACCCACAGGAAGCGCATTAAACAGAAGCTGGCCACCCATTTGCCTGTCGCGTCTCGCAAGCTGGCTGTCGAAAAACTCGGCTGGTATGCCTTACGATGAAAAAATGAAGTGTTCCACCCGGTCCTGAAATCGGGCTGCAAGGCACACCGTTGCGCACGACAGAGCGGTTGCCTAATCTCATTTCGGTACATAAAACCGCCCGGCTATTGAGATAATTTTTACTAGATCTGCAAAAAATTAGCTTAAATAATGCGTGCCGGTGAGTTTGACAACGTCCTTTCAGTTAGCTTGCCCATAGGATGTGAGGTGTTTCTCCCTCACCCAGCTGCGATCTTCGGGACACGGTGGCAAACGGCGACTTCATAGGGCGTGCGATAACGCTAACTTAGCGCGTGTGTACCGATGATATTATGTCTATTGCTATTAAACACATCCAAAGAGTTTCTAATCGACATGGACTCGCGTTGCCCTTCCTCCTCCTAATTGGCCCTACATGCAAAGGCAAGCCGGCAAGGCAGTCGCTCTGCGGCGGTGGCTCCGCCTCACTTCTTGCACCAGGCCGTGCCAGCGGGTGTAGGCGGGCAGCCGTCACCATTCGGGGAGCGGCCACAACGTGCGCTGTCCATGTCGAGAAATAGGCCAACCTTGACGAAACAGGGTCCCAGTGGGTACCGCGCTTGCTAACGTCATATCAAGGCGCCCCAATGGGTACGTTAGTGCACCGGCTATGGCGATTGTCCGATACGTAAAGCGTTGCGCACCATGCCCCTCTACAGCGCTTTTTTGAGCCTATGACACCGTGAACGTCCCTCGTCCATGATTGTTAAAGGAGAAGCCCATGTCGGATACCTTGGCGAAAATTCGTGCTTTTGTGATCGGCACTATCCTAAAAGAAAATGGCTCGAATATTGCTGACAATTTAAATCTGAGGGAGTCGGGGCTCCTTTCATCGTTGGCTACCATGCGCCTGGTCTCATTTGTCGAGGATGAATTCGGCTTCATCGTTGGTGTCAGCGACCCGAGGACGCGCTTTACCACCATTCGTGAGATCGCGTGCTATGTGGATGAAAAGTCATCGGAGAGCGAAAAATGACGACCGACATTGCGCCGCGGGGACAACAGTCCGAGCCACCAGCGAACTTAGCCAAATACTTAGACGACACGACAGCGCGACAGCCGAGTGCTCGTGCGCT
>NZ_JAHLKN010000031.1:0-35484 GCF_021498065.1 Mycetohabitans sp. B3
ATTAGGGATGCTGTGGATTATGTTAAGTGTGTGGTAGAAAATGAGTTGAATTCTAGTAATGACAATCCTTTGGTGATTCCAAAGCATGGTGATGTATATCATAATGGCCATTTTCATGGTCAGTACATTTCCATGGCGATGGATCATTTATCTATTGCGTTGGTTACGTTAAGTAACTTGTCGGATCGGCGTATTGATCGATTTATGGATAAAAATAATAGCAATGGATTGCCACCATTTCTTTGTGCGAGTGATCAAGGAATCCGACTTGGGTTGATGGGAGGGCAGTTCATGAGTGCTTCCCTTGCCTCAGAAAACCGGTCTTTATGTATGCCAGTCTCTATTCAGTCATTGCCCTCGACAGCTGATTTCCAAGATATTGTGTCACTTGGTCTTGTGGCTGCTCGGCGTGCACAGGAAATATTTAATAATACCGTTTATGTTATAAGCTTCGAACTTTTGTGTGCATGTCAAGCAGCTGATATTCGTGGTGCTGACAAATTGGGAACGCATACTGCCATGCTTTATAATTCGGTGCGGTCTTTTTTGCCGTTTTTTGATAAAGATGAGTCGCTTACCCCATATCTAGAAGATATTGCTATTTTTATTCGAAATGGAATGGCTCATTCTTCGAGGTGAGGTTCTCTCCAAATCAGGGCCGTTCTAAAGTGGAAATTTCCGGCCCTTCGGGGTGGGCCGAATCGGCTCAGGACTTGCACTGGCGGGCGAATTCGGCGGGCGCCATCCACTGCAGTGCCCAGTGGGGACGCGCCTCATTATAGTACTCGCGCCAGGCCTCGATTTTGCGCTTGGCGTCCTCGAGCGACAAGAACCCATGCGCGTTGAGGCGTTCCTCACGCAGCGCCCGTTAAACGACTCGTTCTTCGCGTTATCAGTTGGCTTGCCGGGACGTGAGAAATCGATCTCTACGCCTCTCTCATACGCCCGCTTGTGGAGAACCTTGGAGATGAATTCGCTGCCATTGTACGTCTTGATAAAGCGCAGTAACGGTCGACCCGCAGCGATGCGATCCAGCGCATGACTGCCATCCGCTCGAGTTCGACGGATCCAGTTACCGACTCAAATAGGCTGCCAAACCCTTGCACAAAAGACCAAAAAGCGTTAAATAACAACCTCATCCTGTTCCACAACGTAGAGGAATGTGCACGACTGAACGTAGAAGGGTTTTAACTGGTCGTCCGGACGGTCTCATTTCCTTCATTTCTTATTAATTAAGAAATAGGAGTTAAAAATGAAAAGGAATTATAAAAAGAAGGGCTTTGCGAGCTCTCGCCGTTGGCAATTGCAACTGCAGGCTTGGTTGCCACGCATAGCTTGGATATCTGGGGATGGTCAAAAAAACTTACTACAATACATTCGACCCAGTACACTACTGCAAATGGCTATGCAGTCGTTACCAGCCGGGCTAACGTGCAGCGTGTCATTAGCGATTTCATCGAGAACTATCAGGGGCGCATTAATGCGTATCAGAAGCAAAACCAATACCCAATTAATGGCCCTCTCGAAATTCGGGTGTCAGGGCTGGATAACCCGAATGATGTGAGCCCTAATAGTGTCACTGCTGCCCTATCTGTGATTAAGCCACGCTTGGATAGACCAGATTGGGATATTGCGGTTTGGTTCGGCATTTTGATTTTGCCTGGAACACCTTACGCGAATAAATTTTATCGCGAAACAGAACAGTAGATGTTTTCACATTATGCAGGCTCCTATGCGACAATGCGACCAGAATGGTCTAAGGGTTGGGCATATACAGATTCAGCAGCTTGGGAGGATTACACGACGATTAGTACAACCATCCCGAATATTTATAGGGAGGGTAAAATCAGCCAAGAGAAAGATTGGGATAAAGCTATCAAGACACTCAATAAATACGATCCTAACCGTATCTTCTCATCTGCGTTGCTCGACAAGCTATTGCCTTCAGGAGTATAAGGGATAGAGCTTCTGAAAGTATAATGGGCGTGCCGCGAGGTGTGCCCCTCAAGCGCGTCCATGATCTGGCTGTCTGTGAATATCGATTCCTTCATTGCGTAGAACTCCCTTAACAAAGAAATTCTACTTCTATTCCCGCTGGATTCTCGAGAGAATTACCCACCCTGCTGCTCGAGTTGCCGCGCCAGTTTCCCCGCCCGCCGCAGCGCCTCGACGATTTGCACATAGGCGCGCTGCCGCGTCGGTTCATCGGGCGCCCGTAGGGCGAACGATGGGTGATAAGTTGGGATGATAAAGTGCCCGCCGTGCTCAATCGTGTGGTCCAACAAACGCTGCAGTGTCACAGTCGGATCTTGCAGCACGGCTTTGAGCGCTATCGCGCCAAGGGCGACGACTACAGCGGGTGCAACCGTATCGAACTCACGATCGAGCCAGTAGTGGCACGCTTCGATTTCGCGCTGTGCAGGCGTTTTGTGCATACGCCGCTTACCGCGCGGCTCCCATTTGAAGTGCTTGACGGCATTCGTCACATAGACGTCGCCGCGGGCAACGCCGGCCTCCCGCAACGCGTCGTCCAGTAGTACGCCAGCCGGACCGACAAATGGCCTGCCTTGTCGATCTTCCTGGTCGCCGGGCTGTTCGCCGATCATCATGATGGGCGCATGAGCGGGCCCCTCGCCTGGCACCGGCTGCGACGCGTCGTGCCACAGCGCACAGCGCCGGCAATCGTCCAGGCTTTGCGGCTGCTGTTGCGGGTCAATTTCGATCTTTCCGTGTTCCTGCGTTATCGGTTTGCGCGTGGTCATAACGAGACTCCTGACACATGTGCTTGCACGATGCGTGCCCGCGGTTCTGGACGCGGTCCTCAGGCGTCGTACTCCAGTCGCCGCATAGATGCCGTGCATTTTTCAGTGAATTGTAAAAAGTGGTCGCGTAACGGCGATGCGGTAGTGGGGCCGTATGGAGGCCGTATGCGCGAGCAGGCGGCATGTCCGTTGCTCGATGGTAAAGGCATTTGTTCACTCATATTCACGGAGGTTGTCTATGCACCACGTTCAGGAAATCATGTCTCGGGACGTCGTCCATATCAGTCCGTCCGACACGATTCGACATGCCGCCGAGTTGATGGACCAGTACGATATCGGCGTGTTGCCGGTATGCGAGAGCCGCAAGCTTACCGGCATGGTCACGGATCGCGATCTTGCGGTGCGCGCGCTGGCGGCCGGTAAGAACCCTGATAGTCCGGTGAGTGAGGTCTGTACGCCGCAGGTCGAGTGGTGTATGGAAGACGACGATTTGGATGCTGTCCAAAAGCGTATGGCCGACGCGCAACTGCGCCGCATGCCGGTGATCAATCGTCAGAAGGAGCTGGTGGGCGTGCTGTCGCTTGGAGACGTCGCCACGCGCAGCGTCGGCGCGTCACACGACGAGGTTGCCAATACGCTGGAGGGCGTGTCGCAGACGCGACGTCACTAGTATAGGAGATGGCGGCGTTTGCCCCAGCGCGAATGGGGTCCAAGTGTTCAATGCCGGGGCGGCGGCCGGTCAGACCGCTGCCCGGCATTGAGACGTCGCGGGGCAAAAAACGATCAGTTTTTGTTCGACGGCTGTGAGGACGGAGCCGCGTTATCGTCGTGGCTGCCGCGCGGCTGATGATGATCATCATCAGGCACGATTTTCGTCACACCGCCTGTCGCGGGCGGGTCGCTGGCAGGAAAGCTGTCCTCGACCGACTTATCGATTGCTTCCTCTTTCTTGTCGCGCGAGATATGTTCCTTGATTGACATATTGGTCGTGGCTCCATAAGACAGACGATAAATGCCTTCGCAAACCGCGTGCCTGGAGGGATTGGCCAAACGGCCGGCGCCCCTGGGCACCGGCTCGGTAGGCGCCATCTTAGCGGCTAGCTGTCGTCGTTAACGGCTACTGTCACGCCTACCTTGGTGTGGTGGGCAGGCTGTTAGGAAGGTTGGCTGCTTCACCACGGCGGCTCAGCGCGCTATCGTCCCGGAAATCGTAGTGAGCCGCTCATTCAGTGCGCGCTGCGCGTCGGCATCCAGGCTGCCGCCGTGCTGGCTGGCGGCGCGGGCAGCGTCCCGTTGCACGTCGTCGAGCCGGTGCTTCAGCTCGGCGCCTGCCGCAGCCGTGTAGTCGCCGCGCGTCACGCGCACATCGATCAGGCGACGCTCGTTAGCAATCCGAGCATTGACTTGCTCATACCGCTGGATACCTTCCACCACCGAGTCCGGATGGACGGATGGGGGCGGAGGCGTCTGCGCGATACAACCGCACAATAACAAACTGCCAATCAGGATCGGGACGAAGCAACGCAATGGCATGGCAACTATGAAGCGGGCTTAGTACAGATAGGCCCCGCGGTCAGTCGACGACGCAAGGGTGAGGGTATCGCATTCGCGCATGTCCCTATATTAGTTTGGCGCGCCGGCTCGCGGCGCTGGCCCGCGCAGCCTGATTCATATTCGCAGCCAATGATCTATTTGAGCATCAAGGCGTTGCATATCAGCGCGGTCATGATGTGGGTGAGCGGGATGCTGGCGCTGGCATGGGCACCGGCGTCTAGCTACCGACAGCTGTGCGGGGAGTACGCCGCGGGTTGCATGCGCAACCGGCCCGTGTGCCCGGCCTCGACTTGAATTCGTATGCGGGCGGCTGATCTCACGTAATGCAGCGCAACGCTACTCGCGGCAATGCATGCCGGCGAGGATCTATGCGATTGCCGTGCACAACGACGCGTTGACGGATTCGTCGGCACCCACGCGCGCAGCGGTTAATAAAACCATGCGCGCCGCCGTCTGGGGTGAAGGGGGGCGGCGTTTACACGCTTTTTACGCCGCGCAGGCCACTCTTGTCGGACGATTTATGGCCCTGCGGATAGCTTATCAGATGCCTTGGTGCATTAACGGAGAACATAACAATGGACCTCATCTACCTCGCTGGCATCGTCCTGTTCCTGGGACTGTGCATGGCGCTGGCGGCCGGCTGCGACAAGCTGCGCCGCACACCCGGAGGCCGCTCATGATGGCGTGGATGACATGGCTGGCCGGCATCGCGACGCTGCTAGTGCTAGGGTACCTCGTGTATGCGCTGCTGCGCGCGGAGGATTTGGAATGAACGCCAATTCGTTTTTGCAGGCGGCGCTGTTCATCATCGTGCTGATCGCGCTGGCGCTGCCGCTTGGCCGCTATATGTGCGGGGTGCTGGATGGCTCGTCGGTGCTCGTGCGCAAGCTGGGCCGCCCGCTGGAGCACGGGCTGTATCGAGTCGCGGGTGTCGATCCGCAGGCCGAGATGTCGTGGAAGCACTATGCGCTCGCGGTGCTGCTGTTCAACGCGCTGGGGGCCGTCGTGGTGTATGGCCTGCTGCGGCTGCAACAATATTTGCCGGCTAATCCGCAGGGGCTCGGCGCGATGACGCCCGATGCCGCGTTCAACACGGCGGTCAGTTTCGTGACCAATACCAACTGGCAGGATTACTCACCGGAGTCGTCGGTCAGCTACCTGACCCAGCTGACGGGCTTGGCTGTGCAGAACTTCTTGTCTGCGGCCACCGGCATTGCGGTGGTGGTCGCGCTGATCCGTGGGTTTGCGCGCCATACCGCGCGTACCATCGGCAATTTCTGGGTCGATTTGACGCGCGTCACGCTTTACATTCTCGCGCCACTGGCGATTGTCGTGTCGCTGGTGCTGGTGAGCCAAGGCGTGCTGCAGAACCTGAAGCCGTACCAGCAAGTATCGACGTTGCAGGTGACGACCTATCCGGTGCCTAAGATCGACGCACAAGGCAATCCGGTCAAGGACGCGCACGGCAATGTGATGATGCAGGACGCAAAGGTGGACAAGCAGACCTTGGCCATGGGGCCAGTCGCATCGCAGGAAGCGATCAAGATGCTGGGCACCAATGGCGGTGGCTTCTTCAACGCGAACTCGGCCCACCCATTTGAGAATCCGACGCCATTGTCCAACTTTGTGCAGATCCTGTCGATCCTGATCATCCCGGCCGGATTGTGCATCGTCTTCGGACGCATGGTGGGCGACCGCCGGCAGGGCTATGCGGTGCTTGCGGCGATGACCATCGCGTTCGCGGTGGCATGCTTTGCGGAAATCTCCGCAGAACAATCCGGCAATCCGCTGTTTGCGTCGCTGCACGTGGACCAGCAGGCGTCGGCGCGACAAGCGGGTGGCAATGCCGAAGGTAAGGAGGTGCGCTTGGGCATCGCGCAGTCCGGCATCTTCACGGTGGCGACTACGGCGGCATCGTGCGGCGCGGTGGATAACACGCACGATTCGCTCACGCCGATGGGTGGCTTTGTGCCGCTGCTGCTGATGCAACTGGGTGAAGTGATTTTCGGCGGCGTTGGCTCCGGGCTCTACGGCATGCTCGTGTTCGCGTTGCTCGCCGTATTCGTTGCGGGGTTGATGATCGGGCGCACGCCAGAGTACGTCGGCAAGAAGATTGAGTCGTTCGAAATGAAGATGGTGGCGATTGTAGTGCTGCTTACGCCGTTCCTGGTGCTGGTGGGCACGTCAATTGGGGTGCTTTCGCCGCTGGGCGTGGCCGGTATCGCCAATCCCGGGCCGCACGGCTTCTCCGAGGTACTGTATGCATTCAGCTCAGCAGCCAACAATAATGGCAGTGCGTTCGGCGGGCTGTCGGTCAATACGCCTTTCTACAACGTGTTGTTGGCGGTCGCGATGTGGTTTGGCCGCTTCGGCACGATCGTGCCGGTGTTGGCGATTGCGGGCTCGCTGGCAAACAAGAAGCGCATTGCCGCGACGCCGGGTACGCTGCCCACGCACGGCCCGTTGTTTGTCGTGTTGCTGCTCGGCACGCTCGTGCTGGTCGGCGCGCTGACCTATGTGCCTTCGCTGGCGTTGGGGCCGATCGTCGAACAGTTGATGATGATCGCCGGCCATTGATTTCGAGGAAAGCATGACTAACGTCAATCCATCGCTTGCTCATCGTGCAGATAACCTCGGGCAGGCTCGTACCGCGGTCCATTCGATGTTCGATCCGGTGCTGCTGAAGCCCGCCATCGTCGATGCGTTCAAGAAGCTCGCGCCGCGAACCCAACTGCGCAATCCAGTGATGTTCTGTGTGTACGTGGGCAGCCTCCTGGCGACGGTGTTGTGGATCGCAGCGCTTGCCGGGCAGGCCGAGGCGCCGGCCGGTTTCATCTTGGCCATTGCGTTATGGTTGTGGTTCACGGTGCTGTTCGCCAACTTCGCCGAGGCGCTGGCGGAAGGCCGCTCGAAGGCCCAGGCCGCGTCGCTGCGCAGTGCCAAGCACAATGTGATGGCTAAGAAGCTGAACGAGCCTCACCCGAAAGCGCCGGTCCGTATCATGGCGTCCACGGATTTGCGCCGCGGTGACGTGGTGTTGGTCGAGGCGGGCGACACGATTCCGGCGGACGGCGAGGTCATCGAAGGTGTCGCGTCGGTCGACGAGTCGGCGATCACCGGTGAATCGGCGCCCGTGATCCGCGAGTCTGGCGGAGATTTCTCCTCCGTCACTGGCGGCACACGGGTGCTGTCGGACTGGATCGTGGTGCGTGTCAGCGTGAATCCCGGCGAGGCCTTCTTGGACCGGATGATCGCGATGGTCGAGGGCGCTAAGCGGCAAAAGACGCCCAATGAGATCGCGTTGACCATCCTGCTGGTTGCGTTGACGCTCGTGCTGCTGTTTGCGACCGCGACGCTGTTGCCGTTCTCGATGTTCTCGGTCTCTGCGATGAAATCGGGTCATATCGTGACGATCACGGCGCTGGTCGCGTTGCTGGTATGCCTGATTCCGACCACGATCGGTGGATTGCTGTCGGCGATCGGGGTGGCCGGCATGAGCCGGATGATGCAGGCGAACGTGATTGCGACATCCGGCCGCGCCGTCGAGGCCGCCGGCGACGTCGACGTGCTGCTGCTGGACAAGACCGGTACGATCACGCTTGGCAACCGGCAGGCGTCGGCGTTTGTGCCGGCGCCAGGCGTGTCCGAGCAGGAACTGGCCGATGCCGCACAGTTGGCGTCGCTGGCCGACGAGACGCCGGAAGGCCGCAGCATTGTGGTTCTCGCCAAGCAGCGTTTCAACATTCGCGAACGGGGCATGGCTAGCCTGCATGCGCAGTTCCTTGGTTTCACCGCTCAGACGAGGATGAGCGGCGTCGATCTGCCTGAGCGCGAGATCCGTAAGGGCGCGGCTGACGCGATCCAGCAGTATGTCAAGGCGCATGCAGGCCACTTTCCTCAGGAAGTGCGCGCGGCGGTCGATGACGTGGCGCGCCGCGGCAGTACGCCGCTGGTCGTCGCGCAGCGGCAGCCAGGCGCCGATGGCCAGGCTCGCGTGCTCGGTGTGATCGAGCTGAAGGACATCGTCAAGGGTGGGATCAAGGAGCGCTTTGCCGAGTTGCGCAAGATGGGTATCAAGACGGTGATGGTGACCGGCGATAACCGCCTCACCGCGGCAGCGATTGCCGCCGAGGCTGGCGTCGATGATTTTCTGGCCGAGGCCACGCCAGAGACCAAGCTTGCGACGATCCGCGCGCATCAAGCCGAAGGGCGGCTGGTGGCGATGACCGGCGACGGCACGAACGACGCTCCGGCGCTGGCGCAGGCCGACGTAGCGGTCGCGATGAACACCGGCACGCAGGCGGCCAAGGAAGCGGGCAACATGGTCGATCTCGATTCGAATCCGACCAAGCTGATCGAGATCGTGGAAATCGGCAAGCAAATGTTGATGACGCGCGGCTCGCTGACCACGTTCTCGATCGCCAACGATGTGGCGAAGTACTTCGCGATCATTCCGGCGGCCTTCGCGACCACCTATCCGCAGCTGCACGTGCTCGACGTGATGCGACTCACTTCGCCTTCCTCCGCCATCTTGTCGGCGGTGGTGTTCAACGCGCTGATTATCGTGTTCCTCATTCCGCTCGCGCTAAAGGGAGTCAAATACCGGCCGCTGGGTGCTGCTTCGCTGCTGCGACGCAACCTGCTGATCTATGGACTGGGTGGCATCGTGTTGCCGTTCCCGTTTATCAAGTTGATCGATATGGTGATCACCGCCCTAGGCTGGGCCTGATCCGTTCCTTGAAACCCTTGCCGGGCGGGTCGGCGTCCCTTCGTTTGCCCTTGTCCGGCCTTTTTTGGGGCGGCACGCTGCTCCACTGTGAGCCAGAATCATGAACACTTTACTGCGTCCCGTGCTGGTGTTGTTCGTTGCGCTGACGGTGATCACGGGCATCGTCTATCCCGCCGCGGTCACGGCGATCGCGCAGGCTGTTTTCCCGGCGCAGGCCAACGGCAGCCTGATCGAAAAGAACGGCAAGCTGATTGGCTCGGCGCTGATTGGACAGCAGTTCGATAGAAACGACTACTTCTGGGGCCGGCTGTCGGCGACGACACCGAATCCGTACAACGCGCAAAGCTCGAGCGGATCAAACCTGGGGCCGACCCATCCCGCGCTGGCGGACGAGGTGAAGGGACGGCTTGCCGCCTTACATAAAGCCGATCCGGCCAACACGGCGCCGGTGCCG
Source organism: Mycetohabitans sp. B3 (assembly GCF_021498065.1). Lineage (NCBI taxonomy): Bacteria > Pseudomonadati > Pseudomonadota > Betaproteobacteria > Burkholderiales > Burkholderiaceae > Mycetohabitans > Mycetohabitans sp. B3. The sequence goes on from NZ_JAHLKN010000031.1 coordinate 9,500, forward strand.
GTGGACTTGGTGACCTCGTCAGGCAGTGGCTTGGATCCAGACATCAGCCCCGCGGCGGCGGCCTACCAGGCCCCCCGCGTGGCGCGGGCACGAGGCCTTCCACAAGCGCAGGTCGACGAGTTGATTGCCCGCAATACGACCGGTCGGCAGTTCGGCTTGTTGGGTGAGCCACGGGTGAACGTGCTTAGGCTCAACCTGGCGCTAGATGAGTTTAAGCCGGTGCGCTGAGGAAACGACACGGCGATAACCTGCCTCCATATAAAGTAGGCCCTTGGCACTGCGGGCTTTGCATCCATCGTGCCCGGGGGCAACGCGACCACCCCGAGGCGCAACGCGACAAATCGGAGTATTGCCCGTCCTCGCCGGACTGGGCGGTGTTTTGTGCGGCGCGCGTGGTGGGCTGCAGTAGCTTATTTCCTACGGAATTTGCATTGGCAGCACGGGCTATCACACCGTCTGACGAAAATGGCGGTTGCAAATCCATACCGTCTGGATTTAGCAACGTCGGCTCGGCTTTTATTTCTTTTTTCTACAGGCGTCGAGGTATGCTGCGGCCGCAGCGAAAATTAAATGAACTACCGTTTAGGGAAGATTAGATGAAACGACTGGTACTCTCGGCCATCTCGCTCGGCGTGCTCGCCGCTACCTCGGCAGCGCATGCCCAAAGCTCGGTGACATTGTATGGCGTTATCGATGAAAGCATGACCTTCTTGCATAACCAAGGCGGCAAGAACCAGTGGTCCACGGTTTCCGGTAACCTGCAGGGGTCGCGCTGGGGCTTGACGGGGGCGGAAGATTTGGGCGGCGGCCTAAAGGCGATCTTCCAGTTGGAAAACGGCTTTAACCCAAACGATGGCCGTCTGGGCCAAGGTGGCCGCGAATTTAGCCGTCAGGCTTATGTAGGGTTACAGAACGATGCATACGGCACGGTGACGCTGGGTCGCCAATACGTGCCGGATACGGACCTGGTACAAGGCATGACGGGCGACAACTACTTCGGCTCCGTGTTCGCAACGCCGGGTGACGTCGACAACTACGACAATAGCGTGCGCGTCAACAACTCGGTCAAGTACGCGAGCCCGGTCTGGGCCGGCTTCCAATTCGAAGGCTTGTACGCGTTCGGCAACCAGGCCGGCTCGTTCGGCGACCGCCGTGCGTGGGGCGCTGCGCTGGCGTACACAAACGGCCCGATCGGCGTGGCGGCGAGTTACCAGTACTACAACGGTGGCAAGGTCCCCAACGGCGTGCGGGACTTCTCGGGTGCCACCACGACGGCGACCAACACGACGACCGACTCGGTTTTCAACGGCCCGGTCAACGGTGCCTACACGTCGGCTGCGTCGCTCAAGATTGCCCGTGTCGCTGGTCAGTACACAATCGGCCCGGTCAATGTCGGCGCGTCGTACAGCAATGCGCAGTACACGGCGGATTCCGCTTCATCGTTCGGCCAGACGCAAAAGTACAACACCGGCAACGTGTTCGCGACCTACCAGGCCACGCCGGCGCTGCTCACGGGCATTGGCTACAGCTACACGAAGGGTTCGGGCAACTCGTCGGCTAAGTACAACCAGGTGAGCCTGGGCGCCGACTACAGCCTGTCTAAGCGCACTGACGTGTACCTGGTCGGCGCATGGCAAAAGGCCGCCGGCCAGCAGGACGGCGCGGGCGCGCAAGCCCAGGCTTCGATCGGTTCATACGGTTTTGCAGGGGCGAACGGCGGCGCGCAAAAGTACGTTGCGCTGGGCCTGCGCCACAAGTTCTAAACGGCACGCAATCTGCTTCTGCGGGGGGGCCGGCGTGGCCGGTTCGACGCAGGGGGCAACAAAAGCGCAGGCAAGCGCAGGCTTGACCTGCGTTTTTTTCATGTGCCCCCGGTTGCCGCGACCCGCGCGCGGCCGACCGCCGCTGCGTGGCCAACTGCCGCCGTCCAGATTCATGATGCCGGCGGGCAGCTTTGTGCCCATCGGATATTGGCCGGACGAGATGGCGGCGATCAATGACTCGATAACATGTTCGGTCAATGTGCAGGGTCTGGCCGACATCGGAAAGGCCAAGTATTCAACGTATCGGGTTTGCATGTTATATGAGGACTTGGGGACTGGGGAAGCGGGCGAACATCCTTGTGCGAACGCACGATTGTGTTGTGCAATAGTCAGACACTCGACAGCACGCGAGCGGTGCTGTGACAACGCAAGGGTTTTGAAAGGGGAGCCAACTCATGCAGAGGCCAGAACCGATCGTCGGCCGGCTCGCGAAGCTGCCGGAGCAGGGCGTTGAGACCGACGACGGCGTGTTCATTGCGCCGGCGCACGCGAATGTCATCTCCGGTCGGCAGTATGTGCTGAAGTCGGGCGACACGTTCGTCGTTAACGATCCGAACGGCGATATTCTAGGCCATGACGATGGCTTGTTCGTCAACGACATGCGCGTGCTGTCGCAACTGCAGCTCACATTTGGCGGCCGGGCGCCGTCGCTACTGTCGAGTAGCGTGAGCAGCGACAATACGGCGTTCACCGCGCATTTGACCAATCGGTCGTTGCCGCGATTGGGCGGCGAACATACGCCGCAGGGTGTGATCCATGTTGAGCGTTTGCGGGTACTGTGCGGTAATGGATTAAATGAGGCGATCGCGCTGACCCATTACGGCACCGAGCCGGCGGTCGTACCGCTGTCGATTTCGTTTGCCAGCGATTGTCTAGACATATTTGAAGTGCGTGGCTCGCCGCGCAGCCGGCGCGGCACGCTGGTGCCGCCCTATGTTGGCAATGATGAGGTCGTGTTCAGCTACCAGGGTTTGGACAACGTCGAGCGGGTGGTGCGCGTCGCGTTTTCGCCTGCTCCGGACAAGCTGCTGCCGGGGCGCGCCGACTATACATTGACGCTGCCGTCCGAGGCGTGTCTGTCGGTTTACCTGCAGGTCACGATCGTTACCCGGCCAATCAACGAGGCTGCCGCGCAGGTGTCCGGTGGCCTGGTGTCCACGCCGCCAGCCGGCTTGAGCGGTGCGGGACGGGCGGCGGTACGCGCCGCGCTGGCCGAGTCGCACCGGACGATGCGCGATAGGCGTCGCGCCAGTGCAAGGCTGCGCTCGAGCAATCCGTTGTTTAATGCTTGGATGGAGCGTTCGTTTGCCGACTTGGGATTGTTGACCACGGACCGGGACACCGGACCCTATCCGTATGCGGGTATTCCGTGGTTCTCGACGCCATTCGGGCGGGACGCGGTGATGACGGCCTTGCAGACGCTGTGGGTGCAGCCGGCGTTGGCCCGTGGCGTGCTCCGTTTTCTCGCGGCCCATCAGGCGCGCGAGGATTCGGCGTTTCGCGATGCCGCGGTTGGCAAGGTCATGCACGAGATGCGCAAGAGTGAGATGGCGGTGACTGGGGAAGTGCCGTTTGCGCTGTACTACGGCGGTGTGGATACGACGCCGCTGTTCATCGTGTTGGCCGGAGCTTACCTCGAGAGGACCGGCGATGCGGCGTTAATCGACGAATTGTGGCTGGCGCTGGAGCTGGCCGCGCAATGGATTGCACGGGTATGCGACCGCAACCCGTTCGGCTTGCTCGACTATCAGCGCGCGGCGGACAGCGGTCTAGCCAACCAGGGCTGGAAGGATAGCCACGATTCGGTGTTCCACTCGGACGGGCGCATGCCAGATGGACCGATCGCACTGGTCGAGGTACAGGCGTACGCGCGGGCGGCGTTCGAGACAATGGCGCGGCTGGCGCAGCATCGTGGCGCCGTCACGCTTGCCGCCAACTATATGACGCGTGCCGCAGCGCTGCGCGAACGGGTCGAGGCGATGTTCTGGATGCCGCAGGAGGGTTTCTATGGGATGGCATTGGACGGGCATGGTCAGTTGTGCCGTGTGCTGGCCTCGAACGCCGGGCACTTGCTGGCGTTCGGGTTACCGGACCAGGCGCGTGGCGAGCAGGTCGCGCAGACTCTCGAGTCCGCGTTGTTCCACACCGGATGGGGCCTGCGCACGCTAGCTGGCGGCCAGCCTCGGTTCAATCCGATGTCTTACCATAACGGTTCGGTGTGGCCGCACGATACCGCGCTGTGCGCTCGCGGCATGGCGCGCTACGGCGAAAAGGGCGCGGCGGTGCGGTTGCTGCAGGCACTGTTCGAGGCGGCAATCAATTTCGACATGCGGTTGCCTGAGCTGTTCTGTGGCTTCACGCGGCGGCGCGGCGAGCCGCCGACCGCCTATCCGGTCGCGTGCCTGCCGCAGGCCTGGGCGGCAGGTTCGCCGTTCATGATGCTCGAGGCTTGCCTGGGCGTGACCGTGGACGCGCAGCGGGAGGAGGTCCGCATTGAGCACCCGCGGTTGCCGGCAGGCATCGATTGGCTGGAAGTCGACGATCTGCGCGTGGGCAGCCGAACTGTATCGTTGACGTTCCGCCGCGTGGGGGAGCAGGTGGTGCCGGCTGTGGACCGCGGTGATGTGCGCCTGCTCGCGTTGCTTTAGCGTGGTACGGATCAATGCATCGGAGCTGTAGCGGAACGTGAAACTGGATCGTTATGTCAAGACAGACCTCGTGCGGCGTCGTGATACTCAACGAACTCGGTAGCGTGTTGCTGTGCCATGCAACCGAGACGCGCCACTGGGACATCCCGAAGGGCCAACCCAATCCAGGTGAGGCACTGATCGATGCAGCGCTGCGCGAGACCCGCGAAGAGACCGGCTTGGCGCTCGACGCAGCAGCGCTGGTCGAGTTGGGGGCGTTTCCTTATCGCCCTGACAAGGAATTGCACTTGTTCGCGACCAGCGTCTCGACGTGCGACGTTGATATCCGCGAGTGCGTATGCACATGCCTGTTTCCGAGCCACCGGAACGGGAAGATGATTCCCGAAATGGACGCATTCCGGTGGGTGCGGCCGACCGAAGTCAGCCACTACACTAGCGCCAGCCTCACGAGGCTGTTCGAAACCAAACTTTCGCTGTTGGCGTTGCACCGCCAACTGAACGGTGCAGCAGCGTGATCTGCATTATTCCTTGATCAGGAAACGTTCGCGCTTCTTGCCGTGAATCCAGGCCGGCGCCCGTCCCCGCCCGGACCACGTGGCTCCGCTGGCAGGGTCTCGGTACTTCGCCGGCGCAGAAGCACGCTTTTCCGGCGCGCTGCTCGCCGCATGCCGTCGGCCAAAAATGTCCTGGGGGCTTAATCCGTATTCGGCGACCTTCGCGCGGATGTCCACGATCACTGCGTCTAGCTCAGCCAAACGGGCCTCCTCGGCCTTTCGCTGCAACGCTTCGATTTGTTGTTGAAGTTGCTTGTAATTTGCCATTAGTTTTTTTAGCACGAGTGGAATAATGCGCGATGATAGCGCGCCAGCGGTGTCGCGGACGCGTTATCACCAGATAGGCGGGTTGGCCTTGGTTATGCTCTCGTTACACTTTGGGCGAGCAGAGCGGGAACGAATCGGCCCGCATTTTCCGACGGCCCGCAGCGGTAGGGTTAGCGGCGCACGGGCAGCTAGCCCCTGCCCGGCCTTGTATTTAACCGCCGTCGGGTGTCCTCGCCGAACGACGAGTCTTACCGGCGGTGCGTGTGGGAGGCACAGGGCCGTCCGATACGCCATGGCCGTTGTCATTGGCGCGGTCCCGACCCCACAATGCATCCGGGAGATTGCGCTCCATTTCGTCGCGGGTAATCTGTTCTGCCAATTGTCGAGATTTTGGGGTAGCGGGGCCTGCTGGCCGGTTCGCTCCTGACATGACGCACTCCTTGTGGTTGGACAAGTCACCTTTATCTAAGCACATTTTACGACTACGTCAAATTCGCATGCCCGACGGTGAGCATCTTTCATTCCTGATAGGACATGTGATGCGATCTGGCGCCGCCGGGACTTCAAAAGCAACGCTTGAGTACAGTAACGTGCTCGCAGCATAAAGCGCCTCGCCATGGCATTCTCGGTCGGATCACCGGCATGTTTGCCGAGCATGTAGGCTTTGCCGGCTGGTCAGGCCGGCGAGGGTTACACGCCAGCGGCGGTCGGCACGCCGCGCGAGCGGCCAGAACTCAGATATTCGGCAATCGAATCCTGCGTGATTTCTCCGAGATAGCCGCCTTCCGGATCGACGACCGGCAACCACGGCGAATTAACCTCAAACATCTTGGATAACACCACGCGCAGGTTATCCTCCGCATTCACGGTGGTCGCGAATTCACGCATTTTGTCGCCGCAACGTGCCGGGGTGGAGGCGCCTTCACGCGCGACACGACGCGATACGTAACCCAATGCGCGCCGCGCGTCGTCGGTGACTGTCACGTAGCGATTGTCGGTGTCATCCATCACGCCGAGCGCTTGGGCAAGCGGGGTATCGACGTGCACGGTCTGGGCGTGGGCTGCCGCATCGCTCGCCTTGACCAGCAGCAGGCGTTTGAGTGTGCTGTCGTGGCCCACGAACGCGCTGACGAATTCGTCTTTGGGATGGGCAAGCAAGGTGTCGGGGTGATCGAACTGCACCAACTGGCCGCGCCGGAACACGGCGACCTTGTCGCCTAGCTTGATCGCCTCGTCGATATCGTGGCTCACCATGATCACCGTTTTCTTCAGCGCACGTTGCATCTGGAAAAACTCGTTCTGGATCGACTCCCGGTTGATCGGGTCGACCGCACCGAACGGCTCGTCCATCAACATCACAGGCGGATCAGCCGCGAGCGCGCGAATCACGCCGATGCGTTGTTGCTGGCCGCCAGAAAGCTCGCGCGGATAGCGCTTCAGGTACAGCTTCGGGTCCAGCGCGACCATCGACATCAGTTCGATCGCGCGTGCGTGATAGCGCGCCTTGTCCCAGCCGAGCAGCCGTGGCACGACCGTGATGTTCTCCTCGATCGTCATGTTCGGAAACAAGCCGACCTGCTGAATCACGTAGCCGATGTGGCGACGCAGTTCCACTTCGTTGACGTTCGCGGTGTCCTCGCCGTTGAGCAGCACCCGGCCGCCGGTCGGCTGAATCAGCCGATTGATCATTTTCAACGTCGTGGTCTTGCCGCATCCCGAAGGGCCGAGAAAAATGCAGATTTCGCCTTCGGCAACAGTCAGGCTGACGGCGTCGACCGCCCGTACCGCACTGCCGTCCTTGCGTGTGAAGGTCTTCGTCAAGTGGTCAAGTTCGATCATGTCTTCGCTACTCCCTTCGGTGTCAATGCACGCTGCAGCGCGTGCAGCAGCAGGTCCGCGACGATGGCCAGCATGCTCACGAGCACCGCCCCGATCACCAGCCGCGTCATGTTGCTTTGGCTGATCGCACGCAGTACCAACTCGCCGAGGCCTCCGGCGCCGATGACTGCGGCAATAGTCATCACGCCGATGTTCATGACGACGGCCGTCCGTACGCCGCCGATGATCACCGGCACGGCGAGCGGTAGCTCGACGAGCCAGAGCCGTTGCCATCGTGTCATGCCGATGCCGGTACCCGCTTCGCGGATGCTTGGGTCAACATTGCGCAGCGCCAAGTAGGTGTTGCGCATAATTGGCAGCAGCGAGTACAAGAATACCGCCACGATTGCAGGAGCGGGGCCGATGCCGGCACCCCAGCGCGACAGCAGCGGAATCATCAGGCCGAACAACGCAATCGACGGCAGCGTAAGCACAATCGTCGCGCAGCCGAGCAACGGGCCGGCCAGCCATGCGCATCGGTTGATCAGGATGCCGAGCGGCACACCGACGAGAATCGCGCAGCCGACGGCGGTACCGACCAGCGCGAGATGCTGCAAGGTGAGCGACGCTAGTTCCTGCCAGTTGTTTGAGAAATAGGTCATTAGGTCCATCGGTTCTCCCGGCTTAAGGCAACGCTTGTGTGCGCAGGAAATCGGCGGCGACCGCACTGATCGATTCTTCGTCGATGTCCACGCGCTTGTTCATCTCGGACATCACTTCGTTGTTGATCTGCGCGGACAGTGCATTGAGTTGCTTCGCGAGTTCCGGGTGCCGGTCCAGCACGTCGCGGCGCACGACCGGCGTTGCATTGTATGCGGGAAAAAAGCCGAGATCGTCGTCGAGCACTGTGATGCCGAAGCCTTTGATGCGTCCGTCGGTCGTGTAGACTAGCCCAAACATGGCTTGGTCGTTGTGCAACGCCGTATAGACCAGCCCGGAGTCCATCTGCTTGACATCTGAGCGGCGCAGTCGCAAGTCGTACAGCGCCTGTAATGGCCGCAACCCGTCTGGCCGGTTCGCAAACTCCGCGTCCATCGCAAACCAATGCCGCTTGTGCGGGTCGTCTTGTCGGATCTTTGCGGCCAGTTGCGAGATCGTATGGATGCCGTCGCGTTCGGCGCGCTTGCGAGGCATCGCCAGCGCGTAGGTGTTGTTCAGCGCCGACGGCTCGAGCCACACCAGGCCACGCGGTTTGTCCAGATCGCGTACGCGGCGGTACACGGTTGGCGGATCGAGCTTCTCATGGATTCGGTTGTAGACGATCAGCGCCGTACCAGTGTAGTCCCATACGATATCCAATTGCCGGTTCTCCATTGCGCTGCGCAACAGTACGCTGCCTAGGCCGCTGCGGTTCTCGACCGTGTAGCCGCGCGAGCGCAGGTATTGGGAAGTGATTTCCGCGAGCAGCAATTGCTCGGTAAAATTCTTACCGCCGACGACCAGCGTCGCGGCGTGCACCGGTACCACGCTCGCCAGCGCGGTGCCGGCGAGCAGCCAAGTCATGACGCATTTAAGCAAACGGGTCATAAGTTCTCCTGTGCTTTCGTTACAGTGCCAGTCCGCGACGCGCCAACGCGGCGCGAGCGATGCCGGCAACGAGTGCGTCCAGCGCGAGCGCCAGCGCAGCAGTCGACGCGGCGCCTAACAGCAGCATGGCCGGATCATTCAGGTAGATTCCTGGGAAAATCAATGTGCCGAGGCTGTCGGCGCCAATCAGGAAGGCCAGCGGCGCGGTGCCGACATTGATGGCGAGCGCGGTGCGCACACCGCCAATGATGATCGGCATCGCGTTGGGAAGCTCAACCTTGAACATCGACTGCAGCGACGTCATGCCGAGGCCACGCGCCGCCTCGCGCCACGCGAGCGGCACCGCGCGCATACCCTCGTATGCGTTGCGGGCGATCGGCAGCAACGACGCAAGCCACAGTGCGACGATCGCCGGCGCGGCGCCGATACCCAGAACTGCCAGTGCCAGCGCGAGCACCGCCAGTGACGGCACGGTGTTGCCCACGTTCAGCACCTGCATCAGCCGCTCTGCATGCCGCGGGTTCGACGCGCGGCTCAGCAGGACGCCGGCGGGGATGCCAGTGAGCAGCGCGAGCGCCATCGACGCGCCGACCAGCAACAGGTGCGCACCGGTGTAGTACAGCAGGTCGGTGTGATACTTGCACAGCACGTCCGGTCCGATCGCGCGGACCAGCGCTGTCACGATCAGTGTCAGCACGATGAAGCTCGACAATAGCTTCGCGCGACGACTCGTCATCGTTGAGTTCTCCTCGTGGGTTGCCGATACAGCACGCGCTCTAAAGCAAGATAATAGCGAGCCACGCGCGGGGTACGAAGCCCGGCACGCTGAAGGCGGACGGCACAATGCCGTCACATGCTGCACGGTTGCCCGCTGCGCGGTCGCATTTGCAACGATGGCCGCTGCACGGGCAGGATGTCGTCCATGGACGACTGGCGGAAGGACCGGGCGCAACGCGCTGCCGAGTCCACTAAAGCGCCCGGTACGGCCGGGCAGATGAAAGGGTCCGCCGATGCGAACCCATCTTTCATGCAACCGTATTGAAATTGCGCGAACGGGCTTGGATCACGCAATAACTACCACGATCTTGTATTGCAGACGCTAGCATTCTATTCAATGTCCGCGCAAAAGTCCAGCGCTGGCAGGGAAAATGCAGTGATCGCTGTCCGATCGTCGTTAGAGGCAGCGGTGCTCATGCTTCACCGCGCGTGGCGAGCCCATAGCGCTTGATCTTCTCGTACAGTGTCGCTTTACCGACTTGCAGGTGCTCGGCCGCAGTCGATACGGCGCCGCCGTGCGCCTCCAGGGCCTGTGCGATGAGCGCGCGCTCAAACTGCTCGACGCGCTCTTTCAGTGGCTGCGCGTCGTTGTCCGGGCGGGTGGCGTGCTGCATATCGTCCAAGCCGATGCCAAGCACGAAGCGATCGGCGGCGTTGCGCAACTCGCGCGCGTTGCCCGGCCAGTCTTGCTGCATCAGCGCGTGCCGCTGCGCGTCGGTGAGCACGTGCGCCGGGCGCTGGTAGCGCACTGCGGCATCGAGCACAAAATGCTCGAACAGCGGCACGATGTCCTCGCGACGTTCGTTGAGCGGCGGTAGGGCGATCGTCACGACATTTAAGCGGTACAGCAGGTCGCGTCGGAACGTGCCGGCCGCCACATGCTGGTTCATGTCTCCCTTGGCCGCCGCAATGATCCGTACGTCGCTGTGCACCGGCGTGTTCGAGCCCAGCCGTTCCAGCACACCGTCCTGCAGCACGCGCAGCAGCTTTGCCTGCAGCGCGAGCGGCATGCTTTCGACTTCGTCGAGAAACAGCGTGCCGCCCGATGCATATTCGAGCTTGCCGACGCGACGTCGCGTCGCGCCGGTGAAGGCGCCTTGCTCGTGGCCGAACATCTCTGACTCGAACATTGGCTCGGGCAATGCCGCGCAGTTGATCGCGACGAACGGCTGGTCGCGGCGCGCAGACTGTTCATGTAATGCCCGTGCGATCAACTCCTTGCCGGTGCCCGTCTCGCCGTTGATCAGCACGGCGGCATCGGTCGGTGCGACGTTGGCGATCATCGTGCGGACCTGCTCGATCGCCGCGCTTGTGCCGATAATATGCACGGTACCGGGACGCTGGGCCGCTAGCTCTCGGCGCAGCGCACGGTTCTCCAGTTGCAACGCGCGCCGTTCGAGCGCGCGGCGCACGGCGTCGGCGAGGCGCTCCGACGAAAACGGCTTTTCAATGAAGTCGTACGCGCCGTCGCGCATCGCCTGCACCGCCATTGAGATATCGCCATGGCCGGTGACGACGATCACGGGCACATCCGGCGCTCGCTCGCGCATCAGCGACAGCAGTTCTAGGCCGCTCGCCCCGGGCAGCCGGACATCCGTGACGATCGCGCCGGGCACGCCGGCGCCGGCGGCGTGCATCGCGTCCAGCGCGGCTTCTACGCTCGGATAGCCGGTCACGTCGAAGCCGCCGAGCATCAAGCTCTGGACGTTGGCGCGCCGTACTAGCTCGTCGTCTTCAATGAACAATACTTGCAAGCCGTGGGTCATAGTTGTGGTTGTCCATGCGGTGGACAATGGCGTGGGCGATGTGTGGTCATGCCGGCGTGTCCTGGTCCGAGCGCGCATACGCGCGTGGCAGCGTCATCACGAAGCATGCGCCGTGCGCCGGCGCATCGCGATCGTCGTCGCGCGTGGTGGCCACGCTTAGCGTGCCGCCCGCGTCGCGCACGATCGAGGCGGCGATCGCCAGCCCGAGCCCCAGCCCTTGCCCCATTTCCTTGGTGGTGAAGAACGGCTCGAACAGCCGGGGCAGCACGTCGGCGGCGATGCCGGGACCGTTGTCGATGACGGCGATCGCCACGACGTCTGGGCGTGTGTCGACTTCAATGATAATGCGTGCCGCCGGGTTGCTGGCGAGCGCATCGGCTGCGTTGCCGATCAGGTTGATCAGCGCCTGCTCGACTCGCAGGTCATCACAGCGCACAGCGGGTGACGTATTCAGTGCATTCAAATCGAACGGCGCACGCTTGCCACCGGCGTGCACGCTCACGACTCGCACGTCGATGCCGGCAAGCTTATCGCGCAACATCGCCAGTGCATTGCGCAGCGCCTGCGCGACGACGGCGTGCGCATCGCGCGGGCGCCGCTTGCTGACGAACAGTTTCAACTGGTTCGTGATGCGCCCCATCCTGTCGATCAGTGTCGCGATGGCCTGTAGGTTCTCGCGCGCCGCATCCAGCGCGTTACGCTCGATCAGCACCCGTGTGTTATCCGAAAAGGTGCGCAGCGCGGCAAGTGGCTGGTTCAGCTCATGGGTGATGCCAGCGGCCATTTGCCCGAGCGCGGCCAGCTTACTGGCCTGCACGAGTTCGTCTTGCGCGGCGCGCAGTTCCGCTTCCGCACGCGTGCGTTCGCCGACTTCGCGCGTGAGTCGCTCGTTGGCCGCCGACAGGTCCGCGGTACGTTCCGCGACGCGCTGGTTCAACTCCGCATAGGCGTTCTGCAGCATCCGGCGACCGTACTCCATTTCGCGCAGCTTGGCCCTTCGCAGCCGCCAGTAGAAGCCCAGCAGCGCGGCAATCAGTAGCGCCAAGCCGGTCGCCACCGTCATGGCGCGCGCCCGTACATCGACATCATCCAGCGGCGACAGTACCGTCAAGCGCCAGCCAAGCTCGCTCAGCGGTTGCTCGGTGTGCAGATACAGCGGTGCCAGCGGGCCTGAGCCGAACCGCACTAACTCTGCGTCTGTTTCGCGCGTGCGCGCCCTGGTTAGCGGCAACGGCGTCAACGGCTCGTCGCTGTACTGTTCGGTGTCGCGAATCCATGCTAAAGCCTGGCTCGACAACGGGTGCGTCGTATGGTACTTCCACGATGGGATTGACGACAGGATGACGATACCGTTGGCATCGGTGACGAACAGCGGCTCGGACCGGTCTTGTGGCGGGAACCAGCTCAGGTCGATTTTAATCACCACGACGCCGACTTGGATCCCATTGTATGAGACCGGCTGGGAAATGTAGTAGCCGGCCTGATGCGAGCGCGTGCCGATCCCGAAAAAGTGGTCCTCGCGTCCCGCGATTGCGGCGACGAAATACGGCCGGAAACTATAGCGTGTCCCGACGAAACTGCCGGGTTCGCGCCAGTTGCTGGCTGCCACGCACAGGCCGTCGTCGGTGATCAGGTAGGCCTGTGACGCCTTCGAGCGTTGTGCGATTTCCTCCAGGTAGCGATTCGCGCGGGCGACCGCTTCACCGTTCGGCTGCCGTAGCGCATCCTGCACCAGAGGATGCGTGGAGAGCAGGTACGGCAGGGGCTCATAGCGGTCTAGCGCGGCTTGCAGTGTGGCGCTTGTGCGCGCCGCGCGCGCGGCCGACGCCTCGCGCAAGCGGTCGATTGCATGAGTGCGCGCGGTCGACCAGGCCGCGACGCAGCTTGCGATGACGACCGCGGCGAGCACCAGCAATACGGCGGTACGGCGTAGCACGGCGAGATGTCAGGGTAGCAGCGGATGGAGGCATCATTGTGGCACAACGCCGTGCGGGCGCCTATGCGGTTGCTTCCGCTTTGATGCTTGCCGGCCGGCGCATCACGCGCTTGAGCTTGTCGCGATCGAGTTCGTGCTCCCACGCGGACACGACGACCGTTGCTACGCCGTTGCCGACGATGTTGGTCAGCGCACGACACTCGCTCATGAAGCGGTCGATGCCGAGGATCAGTACCATGCCGGCGAGCGGAATGGTCGGCACGACCGCTAGCGTCGCGGCGAGCGTGATGAACCCGGCGCCAGTGACGCCGCTCGCGCCCTTGGACGTGAGCATTGCGACGGCCAGCAGTGTCAACTGCTGACCCCATGTCAGGTCGGTATGGGTCGCCTGCGCGATGAACAGAACGGCCATCGTCATATAAATGTTCGTGCCGTCGAGATTGAACGAGTAACCGGTCGGCACCACCAGTCCAACGACCGAGCGCGAGCACCCGAGCTTCTCGAGCTTTTCCATCAGGTGCGGCAGCGCCGCCTCGGACGAACTGGTGCCGAGCACGATCAGCAACTCTTCCTTAATGTAGCCGAGAAAACGCACGATGCTGAAGCCGACGGCACGCGCAATCGTGCCGAGCACAATCAGCACGAACAGCAGCGACGTCAGGTAAAACGTGCCCATCAGCTTGAGCAACGGCAGTAGCGAGCCGACCCCGTACTTGCCGATCGTGAACGCCATTGCACCGAACGCGCCGAGCGGCGCGACCTTCGTGATCAGGTGCACCATGCCAAAGAACACCTGCGAGACGCTGCTGATGAATGCGGACACCTTGGCGCCGCGCTCGCCCAGCTGAGCCAGCACGCTGCCGAACAGGATTGCGATCAGCAAAATCTGCAGGATGTCGCCTTGCGCGAAGGCGCTAAAGAATGTGTCGGGGATTAGGTGTATTAGGAAGTCGACCGTTGTCTGGCCATGCGCCTTTTGCGCATAGGCTGACACCGCCTTGCTGTCGAGCGTAGTTGGATCAATGTTCAAGCCTACACCGGGCTTTAGGATATGCGAGGCGACCAGGCCGATCAGCAGGGCGAACGTCGAGACGACCTCGAAGTACAGCAACGCCTTGCCGCCGACGCGGCCCACCTTCTTCATGTCCTGCATGCCGGCGATGCCGGACACTACGGTGCAGAAAATGATGGGTCCGATCACCATCTTGATGAGCTTGATGAACGCGTCACCCAGCGGTTTCATTTGTATGGCTAATTGTGGGTGGTAATGGCCCAGCAGGATGCCCAGTGCGATGGCGAATAAAACCTGGACGTAAAGGACCTTGTAGAGGGGTTTTTTCACGATAGATACCCTTATCGTTTGTAACAAGAATCGCAGGCCCGGACAATCTTGTCACGGGCGTGCGCGGATAATGCGTTGCGTGCGCTGCGCGGGTTCAGCGTGAGCGGGATCGACGGACGGACATGCGATGTCTCCTGGCTGTAGTTGTGTCTTGGCTTGGCGCCGTGGGCGCTTTATGTGCAAGGCCGATGCCAGCCTCGGCCGATGGGTATAAGTCTTTGACTGATAACGGTTATGAGGGTCGGTGCAATGCTGTGCTTTCCGAATTTCCGGAAAATGCCGGTGGAAAAATCTGGATATCCAGATGCATTGAACGAATCCCTTGGCTTGAATAAAGGCCAAGCTATCGCGCGAGTGTCGGCGCTGACCCTGCGTTGAAGCGTTGCGTTCACGGCCCTCGATTCATGCGAGAGGAAGCGGCATCTAGCTGGATCGGCGTGGATCGTATGGTGCGTAGGTGGGCGCATCGGCGAGCAGCCAAGTAGCGTATCGCCGCGGTAATGCGCTACTTCGCAGAGAGCGTGGCCAGCAGGTTTATCACCATGTTCGGCGTAAAGGTGAACGGCACCCAGCCATAGCCGGTATGGCGGAACACAACCAGTTTCGAGCCATTGTTGTGTGATTGCGTAGCGATCGCCGGATCTTGCGTTGCCGCGAAGCGCCAGCCCGGCGGCAGTGTAGCGGGCGGCTCAGGCGTCATCGAGGCACGCGCGATCGCTAACTCCTCAATGATCGCTGAGATATCGGCGGGCCCGAGCGTAACGGAGTGCTCGCCGAGTGTCACGACGATTTCGTTTTGCGACGGACGGTTGAAGTGCAACTGAGGCGGTGTTGAATCGTTGGCCGTTTTTGTTGCCGGGTCAGCCAGAGCCGCCGAATCTGCCGAATCTGCCGGCTCGGCGCTGGCGAGGTGGTCAATCAGCCGTTGCACCGCGTCGATCTGTTCGTGAAGCTCCATACTTCTGCCCTGATTGAGATGAGGCTGTAATTTTACTCGAGGTGCCAGGCACAGCGACCGGCTGGCTCGTCGCGCGTCATTTTTGTGCGTAAATCCAGCCATTTCTAGCACGTCGATCGCCATGAAGACGCTAAGCTCCCGTATCATTAAGGCTTTTGTAAGCTTATTCCCGGATTTTTGAAGGAGTCGCATGCCTCACGACATCAGCCTTATCACTCTGATCGCAACCGGGCTCGGGCTCGCGATGATCCTCGGCTACGCCGCGTCGTGGTTCAAGATGCCGCCGCTGGTCGGCTACCTGCTGGCCGGCGTGCTGTGCGGGCCCGCGACGCCGGGTTTTGTTGGCGACGTGGCGCTTGCCGGCCAGCTTTCCGAGATCGGTGTGATGCTGTTGATGTTCGGCGTCGGACTGCATTTCTCGCTCGATGACTTGCTGGCCGTCAAGCGTATCGCTGTGCCCGGCGCGATCGTCCAGATCGCGGTGGCGACGGCGCTCGGCATGGGCACGGCGATGTGGTGGGGCTGGCCGGTCGGTGTGTCGCTCGTCTTCGGGCTGGCGCTGTCAGTGGCCAGCACGGTCGTGTTGCTGCGCGCGCTGGAGGCGCGCGGCCAGCTTGATTCGGCCAACGGTCGTATTGCGGTCGGTTGGTTGGTCGTTGAGGACCTGGTCATGGTGCTCGTGCTGGTGTTGCTTCCACCGTTGGCCGGCCTACTCGGCGGCTCGCCGGACGGCAACCATGACGCGGGACTGACCGAAGCGCGCGCCGCCGCGCCGCAGCCCAGCCTGTGGGCCATGATCGGCGTGACATTCGCGAAGGTCGCCGCCTTCATCGCATTGATGTTGGTGGTCGGCCGCCGGGTGTTCCCGCGCCTGTTGTTCCTGGTGGCCCGCACCGGCTCGCGCGAGCTGTTCACACTGTGCGTGATCGTCGCCGCAGTGGGTGTGGCGTACGGCTCGGCACGCCTGTTCGACGTGTCGTTCGCGCTGGGCGCCTTTTTCGCCGGCATGATGATGCGCGAGTCCGAGTTCAGCCATCGCGCGGCGGACCAAACGCTGCCGTTGCGCGACGCGTTCTCGGTGCTGTTCTTCGTGTCGGTCGGCATGCTGTTCGATCCCCACGTGTTGATCAACGCGCCGTTACACGTGCTCGGCGTGGTCGCGATCATCATGGTCGGCAAGACCGTGGCGGCGGTGGCGCTGGTGCTGGCCTTCCGCTATCCGCTGAACAGCGCGTTGACCGTCGGCGCGAGCCTTGCGCAAATCGGCGAGTTTTCGTTCATCCTGGCTGGACTGGGGATGTCGCTCGGCTTGTTGCCAAAAGAGGGGCAGGACTTGATCCTGGCCGGCTCGCTGATCTCCATTGCGTTGAATTCGCTCGTGTTCGCCGCGATCGAGCCGGCGCAGGCATGGATCCGTAGTCGTTCCAGCCTAGCGCGACGGATGGAATGCCGCGAGGATCCGCTCGCTGCGTTGCCGATGACGGTGCCGCAGGCGCACCTGACCGGCCAAGTTGTGATCGTCGGCTATGGCCGGGTCGGGCGTCGTGTCGCGCAGACGTTGGCCGCACATCGGATTCCGTATGTGGTGGCCGAGCAGCATCGCGATATCGTCGAGAAGCTGCGCGCCGAGCAGGTGCCCGCCGTGTGCGGCGATGCGTCCGATCCGATGGTACTGGTGCAGGCGCATGTCGCTCGCGCCGGGATGCTGGTGGTGACGTTGCCGGACACATTCGATGTTCGCAAGATCGTCGACACCGCCCGCACGCTGAACCCGTCTATCGAAGCGGTGTTATGCACTGACAACGACGACGAGGCCGCGCTGCTCCAATCGGAACGAGTCGGCACCGTGTTTGTTGGGGATAGCGAGTTGGCGCGCGGCATGACCTCGCACGTGCTGTCGCGGATGACGGGCGCCGCGACCGCGGGCGGTGTCGATGCAACCGGTGCGTCGGGTCACCTGCGATGAAGGCTACGTCGGGTTTGACCGGATGTCAAGTGGTTGAGCGAAGCATGACAATGTTGGCCGAATGTGCGTAAAAGTTATCAACAGTTTCTGTGGATAAACCTGTGGTGAACCCAGCCGAAACCTAGTCAATCTGGGGTTCCGATCGGGATCACCGCGTTGCATAGGTGGCCCTGGACTGCAACGGGCGCACAGAAAGGTTATATTTCCGGGATGGAAAAAAGACAGAATAGGGCATTCGGGATGTCATCCGACATGCCACCGCCGCCTCGGCAATGGGATGCGCGGCTCGCTCGCCGGCTCGTGATGCCATTGAAGGACACCTCGGTCACGCCGAACTACCTGACGACGCTGCGCCTGTTGATCGGCCTGGCCGGCGCGGCCGCGCTGGCCAGTGGGGGATATGGTTGGGCCAACGTTGGCGCGTTGCTGATCGTGCTATCCAATTTCGTTGACCATACGGACGGTGAGTTGGCTCGCATCAGCGGTAAATCGAGCCGCCTGGGCCACTTCTACGACCTCGCGGCGGACGCGCTGGTTACGATCGGGCTGTTCGTCGGCATGGGGTTGGGTGTCCCCGCCGATGTGCACTCAACGTTGCCGGCGGCGCCTGTATGGCTCGGCTGGGTGGCCGGCCTAGCTGTGGCGTTGATTTTCTTCCTGCGCATGCGCATCGAGCAGCGCGCGGGCAAGGCCGGCACGCGCCAGGCGTTTTTGGCCGGCTTTGAAACCGAGGACGTACTTTACCTGCTGCCGTTGGTCACGTTGCTGGATGGCGTGACGCCGTTCCTGTTGGCGGCGGCAATCGGCGCGCCACTGTTCGCGGTGTGGGTCGCGATTGACTATCGCCGCACAATGCGGCGGGGCACGGGGGCTGCTGCGGCAACCCATTACGGCACGACGCCATGACTGTCGCGGCCGGACTGGCCCGCGACGGCGCGGGCGCTGGACATCAGGGCAGCACGGCAATGGACGCGTCGTTGCACGAACGCATCGCGACGCTCGATACCGAGCTGCTGCGCGAGACGTTCGCTGACCAGGGCGCGTTCCTGTTCCTCGACACATTTCTGGCGTCGGACGTGACTGTCCGGCTCGTGGACGCAGTGCGCCGGGTCGACGGCGCAGTGAACCGCAACTACCTGCCTGGACACAAGCAGGGCGGCAGTGTCAGCAGGCATGCGATCGACCGGCTTGCACCGATGATCGCCGAATTGTATCGTTCGCCAGCGTTGATCCGCTGGCTGGAGGCACTGTGCGGGGACTGCCTGATGGCCTGTCCTGACACGGATCCTCACGCATACGCGCTCTATTTCTATACCAAGCCCGGTGATCATATCGGCTGGCACTACGATACGTCGTACTACAACGGCCGGCGATACACGCTGCTGCTGGGCGTGGTTGACGAATCGTCGTGCAAGCTGGAATACCGGCTGCACACTCGTGAGCCGGGCATACCCGTCGTCGAGGCGGCAGTGCAGTTGCCGCCTGGCGCTCTGGTCTTTTTCGATGGAGACAAGCTGCATCATCGGATTACGCCGCTGGGCGCGAACGAGCGGCGCGTATCGTTGACATTCGAGTACGTGACCGATCCGAGCATGGGGCGGTTCCAGCGGTTCGTATCGAACATGAAGGACGCAATCGCTTACTTCGGTTTTCGACAAGTATTTCGGCAGTGGACCGGCAGGCGAACGCGCACATGACACGTGCAGCGTGGATTTCGTTGACGATCGGCGCGTCGCTGTTCGTCGGGCTGCTGGCATGGCAGGGTATCGCACCGTTGATGGCCGCGTTGTCGGCCGCCGGCTCAGGCTTGCTGCTCGTGGCCGCGTTCCATGGTCTGCCGATGGTGGTCGACGCGGCGGCGATCCGTGTGCTGGCGAGTGAGCGCGGCGGTGTGCTGGCGGGTGAACGCGGCGGCGTGACGATCGGTGACGCGCTGTTGACGCGCTGGGCAGGCGAATCGGTCAACAGCCTACTGCCGGCCGGCCAGATCGGCGGGCCGTTGCTGATGGTGCGGCATCTGGCGCAGCGTCGATTGTCGCTGCCGGAATCGGCGGCGGTGATCACCGTCAGCACGACGTGGCAAACGATCGCGCAAGTCGTGTTCGCGCTGCTGGGTCTGGCGGTGTTCGCGGCTGATG
Organism: Mycetohabitans sp. B3; assembly: GCF_021498065.1. Taxonomy (NCBI): domain Bacteria; kingdom Pseudomonadati; phylum Pseudomonadota; class Betaproteobacteria; order Burkholderiales; family Burkholderiaceae; genus Mycetohabitans; species Mycetohabitans sp. B3. The sequence continues at coordinate 29,080 of NZ_JAHLKN010000031.1, forward strand.
CGGCGCATGGTGCGCTCGGCGGTCTGCGCACGCCGTTGCTGGCCGCGAGCGCGGGCTTTGCGCTGCTGCTGTACGGTTTTTACCTGGCGCAACGGCGGCGCTTGTTTGGGCGGCTCTCACGCGTGATGTCTAAGCTGTCGGCGGGACGCGACTGGTCGGCGCTCTTCGAGCGCGCCGATGCGGTGGATGCGTACGTAGCCACGCTGTATCGGCAGCCGCGCGCGGTGGCGGCAAGCTTCGCATTGAGCCTGTCCGGCTGGATCATTGGCACCGGGGAAGTCTGGCTGATCCTGCAGTTGATTGGACATCCGGTCGGCTGGGTTGATGCACTGTTGCTCGAGAGCATTGGGCAGGCCATCCGCGGCGCGGCGTTCATGATCCCGGGCTCGCTTGGCGTGCAGGAGGGCGGGTACCTGCTGCTTGCGCCGCTGGTCGGCTTGCCGCCGGACACGGCTCTCGCGCTGTCGCTGGCCAAGCGCGCCCGCGAGATCCTGCTCGGCGTGCCGGGCCTGGTGTACCTGCATTTTTCTGAGCGCGGCTGGCAACGCCGCCGGGCTATGCGGATGCCGGCGGCCGACTAGCGTGCCGGATAGCGCAACATGTTGATTTGAGCGCCTCGCCCGGCGCTGCGAATCAACACTCATAGACGAATCACACGGGAGCATCAGTGCGCGCCATTATTCTTGCTGCGGGTCGCGGCCTGCGCTTAGTCCAGCCCGAGAACAAGCACTCACCCAAATGCTTGCTACAGTTCGACGGCATGACGCTGCTCGAGCGCCATTTGCATTGGCTCAGGGCAGCCGGTGTCGACGAAATCGTACTGGCCTTGGGCTTTCACCACGAGATGATCGAAGCCGAGCTGCTGCGCCTGTGTTGGACGCCGCCGCCGCGCTTCGTGCTTAACTCGGACTACGAGCTGGGCAGCGTGCTGACGGTGCACACGGTATCCGACGCGTTGTGCGCGGGTGGAGACGTGTTGCTGATGGATGCCGACGTGCTGTACGACGAGCGTCTCATGCTGCCGCTGGTGGCCGGCGAGCATGCGAATCGGTTGCTGATCGATCGTGATTTCGAGCCGGGCGACGAACCGGTCAAGCTATGCTTGCGTGACGGTGTGCCCGTCGAGTTGCGCAAGCAGGTCGCGGCCGACCTGCGGTACGACACGATGGGCGAATCGGTCGGGTTTTTCCGCCTGACTGTGGGGGCCGCGCGGCGTCTGGCGCAGATCGCGGCCGACTATGTCGGCAGCGGCCGCGCGAATTTGCCACACGAGGAAGCGCTGCGGGACCTGCTGCTCGAGCGCAGCCATGTTTTCGACGTGGCCGACGTGACCGGTGCACCATGGATCGAAATTGATTTTGCTGCGGACGTCGAGCGTGCGAGAACGCAAGTGCTGCCCCTGCTGCAGCCGGTGTTCGCCGCGAGTACGATCGTGTCGCGTTGAGACAGGAGCTTATTGAATTCATGAACGCCCCCGATACCTTGGTTGTGCGCGCGCAAAGCCGTGCGGCGCGGCTGCGCCGCATGCTGACTTCCGATAAGCTGGAATTTATGATGGAGGCGCACAACGGGCTGTCCGCGCGGATCGTGCGCGAAGCGGGTTTTGATGCCATCTGGGCGTCAGGCCTAGCGATCTCGGCGCAATACGGTGTGCGCGATAACAATGAGGCGAGCTGGACACAGGTGGTCGACACGCTGGAATTCATGGTTGACGCGAGCGACCTACCCATCCTGCTTGACGGCGATACCGGCTACGGCAATTTCAACAACGTCCGGCGGCTGGTCAAAAAGCTGGAGCAGCGCGGCGTGGCCGGCGTGTGCATCGAGGACAAACAATTCCCAAAGACCAACAGCTTCATCGGCGGCGAGCGGCAGCCGTTGGCGGATGTCGATGAGTTCTGCGGCAAGATCAAAGCCGGCAAGGATTCCCAGGATGATCCGGATTTTTCGATTGTCGCGCGGGTTGAGGCGTTGATTGCCGGCTGGGGCATGGACGAGGCACTGCGCCGCGCCGAGGCGTATCACGCGGCTGGGGCCGATGCGATTCTGATCCACAGTAAGCTGGCGCGGGCCGACGAAATCGTGGCATTTGCACGTGAATGGGCTCATCGCGCGCCGCTGGTGATTGTGCCGACGAAGTACTACAGCACGCCGACGCAGGTCTTCCGCAACGCGGGCATCAGTGTCGTGATCTGGGCGAATCACTTGATACGCGCGGCCACGTCGGCGATGCAGGCCGTCGCCAAAGAAATTCACGACAGCGAGACGCTGGTCGGCGTCGAGGACCGGATCGCATCGGTCAACGAGATTTTCCGCTTGCAAGGCGCGGACGAATATTCAGCCGCCGAGCGGGTCTATTTGGCCGCGCGCGCGCCGCGCGCGGCGGTCGTGCTGGCCGCGAGCCGGGGACGCGGGCTGGAGGCGGTCACCGCGCAGCGGCCCAAGGTGATGTTGCCGATTGCGGGCAAGCCGTTGTTGCGCTGGCTTGTCGATGGCTTTAAAAAGCAGGGCGTGAACGATATCACGGTCGTGGGTGGCTACCGTGCCGATGCGATCGACACGGCGGGCATCCGCCTGGTGGTCAACGAACGGCACGAGACGACCGGTGAACTGGCGTCGCTCGCGTGTGCGACGCAGGCGTTCGAGCACGATACCGTCATCTCGTATGGCGATCTATTGTTTCGCAGTTATATCCTGCACAACCTGGTCGAAAGCGACGCGCACTTTTGCGTGGTCGTCGATTCGTCGCAGACGCAGCCGACCAACCAGAGCGTGCGCGATTTCGCGTACTGCTCGGGTGGCGACGACCGGGGCCTGTTTGGGCAGAAGGTCGTGCTGCGGCGCGTGAGCAGCGAGGCAGCCGCGCCAGATGGCACGGTGCCGCACGGGCGTTGGATTGGCCTGCTGGGCGTGCGTGGCGAAGGACGCGACAAACTTCGGCGTATTTTTGCGACGTTGCGCGAGCGCGGCGACTTTGATTCGCTGGATATGCCGGCGCTGCTCAATGCGCTAGTTGACGCCGGCGAGCAGATCGAAGTGCAATATGTGCACGGACACTGGCGTGGCGTCAATGATCTGGATGATTTCCGCCGGGCGGCGGATTTCGCCCATACGCAGGTACCGATCGCAGAGGCGAGCGCCGGAGGTGGCAATGATTGACGCGGCGCAGTTTGTTGATGCGGCGCGCGAACGCGGATTCGACTGGTACGCGGGCGTGCCGTGCTCGTTTTTAACACCTTTCATCAACTACGTGTTGCAGGCGCCATCGCTGCATTATGTGAGCGCGGCAAACGAGGGAGATGCGGTCGCACTGATCGCAGGCACGACGCTGGCTGGTCGGCGCGGTGTCACGATGATGCAGAACTCCGGGCTCGGCAACGCCGTCAGTCCGCTGACCTCGCTGACCTGGACGTTCCGGCTGCCGCAGTTGTTGATCATCACCTGGCGTGGCCAGCCGGGCGTGGCCGACGAGCCGCAGCATGCGTTGATGGGGCCGATTACGCCGGCGATGCTCCAGACGATGGAGATTGCATGGGAGACCTTTCCGACCGACGCAGCGGATATCGGTCCGGCATTGGATCGGGCGATCGCGCATATGGACGCTACCGGTCGGCCCTATGCGCTGGTCATGCAGAAGGGGAGCGTCGCGCCCTATCCGCTGCGCGGCGCCACTGCCCACGCACGGCGCGCGGCGGTGCCGGTCGAATCGACGCTGCGCGGCACGTCCTGTGACGCATTGCCGTCGCGCAGCGACGTACTGCGCGGCGTGATCGACGCAACACCGGTGCAGGGCAGCGTGGTATTGGCGTCCACCGGTTTCTGTGGTCGTGAACTGTATGCGCTGCACGACCGGCCAAACCAATTGTATATGGTTGGCTCGATGGGCTGCGTGATGACGATGGCGATCGGACTCGCGCTGGCGCGGCCTGACCTGCGCGTGGTGGCGCTCGATGGCGATGGTGCCGCGTTGATGCGCATGGGCGCGTTTGCGACGCTGGGCGCCTATGGGGCGGCCAACCTCGTGCATATTGTGCTAGACAACGGCGTGCACGATTCGACTGGTGGCCAGGCGACCGTATCACCTGGCATGTCGTTCGCGGGCGTGGCCGCGGCGTGTGGGTACGGGCTGGTGATTGAAGGGGACGATCTCGGTGCGCTGCGGCGGGTTTTCAACGCCGAGCCGCTCGGCGACGGGCCGCGTTTCGCGTGTATCAAAATACGGCCCGGTACGCCAGAGGGCCTGCCACGGCCATGCGTGACGCCGGAGCAAGTGAAAAGGCGCTTGATGAACCACATCGCACATGGTGCGGGAGGCCGCTGATGCTGTTACTGAACCCGGGGCCGGTCACGCTGACGGAACGCGTGCGACAGAGCTTGCTGCAGCCCGACCTGTGCCATCGCGAGCCGGAATTCTACGATTTGCAGCAAGAGGCGCGCGAACGCCTGTTGGATGTCTATGCGCTCGATCCCATCCAGTGGCAAGCAGTCCTGATCACTGCGTCGGGCACGGCCGCGGTGGAGAGCATGGTTGCCGCGCTGGTGCCGGAGCATGGCCGCCTGCTGGTGGTGGAGAACGGCGTGTATGGCGAGCGGATCACGCATATCGCACGTCACTATCGGATTAACCACGAAGTGGCGGTACATCGATGGATCGACGCGCCCGATGTCCAGGCGTTGGCGGCGTGGCTGGATGACGCGGCGCGCGCGCAACGGCCGTTTACCCACGTTGCGCTGGTGCACCATGAGACGACTACGGGCCGCTTGAACGATCTCGGGGGCGTGCTCAACGCGTGTCGCGCACGCGGCGTCGGCGTGCTGCTGGATGGCGTTAGCAGCTTCGGTGCAGAGGCGATCGACTTTGCCGATCCTGCGCTCGTCGCGGTCGCGGCGACAGCGAACAAATGCTTGCATGGGGTGCCGGGGGCCTCATTCGTCGTGGTGCGTCGCGCGGCGCTGGCCGACGCGGCAAGCCGGGCGTTTTACCTAGACCTTGGGCGGCTGGCGTGCTTGCAGGACGAGCACAATACGCCGTTTACGCCGTCGGTGCACGCCTATTACGCGCTGGTCGAGGCACTGCGCGAGCTTGAGGACGAGGGCGGCTGGCGCGAGCGTCATGCGCGTTATCGCAAGCTGGCCGAGCAAGTGCGTGACGGTTTGGCGCGCCTGGGCGTGGATGGCGTACTGCCGCCGCAGGAATCGTCGGTCGTGCTGCGCGCGTACCGGTTACCGCCGACGATTGACTACGTCCAATTGCACGATGCATTGAAACTGCATGGATTCGTCATCTATGCGGGGCAGGGCGGCTTGGCGGCCGAGTTGTTCCGCATCTCGACGATGGGCAATCTGACGGCGCACGACATGGACCGGTTGCTGCGTGCGTTCGGACAGCTGCTGGCGTGAGGCGGCGGGCATCGCCTCGGCTCCGGTGCGGCGGCGCAGCCCGGCTCCGGTGTGGCGGCACAGCAGGATCGAACCAGTCGGCCGGCACAGACCGGCGTCATACGGATAACCACGATGACCCAACTACTTTCCACGATCGACCATCCCGCCCAGCTGCGTTCGCTGTCGCGCGCGGATTTGAAGGCGCTGGCCCATGAACTCAGGGCCTTCGTGCTCGACAGCGTGTCGCGCACCGGCGGTCACTTGTCGTCCAATCTCGGCACCGTCGAGTTGACGATCGCGTTGCACTATGTGTTCGAGACACCGAAGGACCGGATTGTTTGGGACGTCGGCCACCAGACCTATCCGCACAAGATCCTGACCGGGCGGCGGGACCAGATGAGCACGCTGCGCCAGTGGAATGGCATCTCGGGTTTCCCCCGCCGCTCGGAGTCGGAGTTCGATGCGTTTGGTACCGCCCATTCGAGCACGTCGATTTCGGCGGCGCTGGGCATGGCGGTAGCAAGCAAGCTCAAGGGTGAGCATCGTCGTGCGATCGCGGTGATTGGCGACGGCGCGATGACCGCCGGCGAGGCATTCGAGGCGCTGAACAACGCCGGCGTGTGTGAGGACATCCCGTTGTTAGTGATCCTGAACGACAATGACATGTCGATTTCGCCGCCGGTTGGCGCATTGAACCGGTATCTGGTCAAGCTGATGTCCGGACGCTTCTACGCGAGTGCGAAGGAGGGCATGCGCAAGATTTTGCCGCCGCCGATGCTGGAACTTGCGCACAAGCTTGAGGAGCATGCGAAGGGCATGGTCACGCCGGCGACGCTGTTCGAAGAGTTTGGCTTTAACTACATCGGTCCGATCGATGGGCATGACCTCGATGCGCTAATTCCGACGCTCGAGAACCTGAAGCAGATGAGTCGACCACAGTTCCTGCACGTGGTGACGAAAAAAGGCCAGGGCTACAAGCTGGCCGAGGCCGATCCGGTGCTGTACCACGGTCCGGGCAAGTTT